>NZ_JASGFR010000045.1:0-27752 GCF_047605405.1 Rhodomicrobium sp.
CATCTTCTGCCTGATCCTGTCGATGTATGGCGGCGGGTTCGCCACGCTGCCGGCCTACCTCGCGGACATCTTCGGCACGTATTATGTCGGTGCGATCCACGGGCGGCTGCTCCCCGCCTGGGCGACAGCGGGCATCGTCGGCCCGGTCGTCGTCAACTACATCCGCGAGGCGCAGATCAGTGCGGGCGTGCCCCGCGCGCAGGTGTACGATTTCACGATGTACATTCTGGCGAGCTTTCTCGTCCTCGGTCTCATCGCGAACCTGCTCGTGCGGCCGGTCGCGGAGAAATGGTATATGTCGAAGGAGCAGGAGGACGCTTATTTCGCAGCAAAGCGACGCGGTGCAATGGCGGAGCCGCACGGATCGTTCGGCATCGGACGCGGCGGCTTTTCCGTGCCGGCGCTGCTGGCGTGGACGGCGGTCGGCATTCCGATCGCCTGGGGCACTTACACGACGATTCAGCAAACAGCGGCACTGTTTCGGTAAGGATGTCAGGCTGACCGGGCGATCCACGCGGGCAGCCTGACTATCAGCGTGGAAGAGACGTCCGCCTGACACGACCGGTCGAACGATGCGATCGAAGCATTCGATTTGCGCTGCCGTGGACGCCGGTACGGCATGTATCGTTCACAGGGCGATACATGCCGATCTCAGGCTGCCGTTCTTCAGCCGCCTCACCTGCGCCCACCGCTGGCGTTGCAGACGGAACAGTCGCAGGCGACTGAGCAACACAAATATCACATCGGCGAGCGGCGCAACGCTTGCGCCTCACCACAAGTGAGGCGCCGTTCCCCGTAAGTGAAATCTTACAGCTTCGCGCGGAGCGTGACGCCGATCACGCGCGGATCGCCGACCGAGCCGATGGATGGGCCAGTCTGGCTCACGCTGCTTATGGCCGTAAAGTACTGTTTGTCGAAGAGGTTCTTGCTCCACAGCGAAAGGTCCCAAGACTTGTCGTCAGGGGTGATGCCGATACCCAGGTTGGTAATTCCGAAGCCGTCCTGCCAAGCCTGCTTTGATAGGCTTCCGTCGAGGTAGGCACCGGATCTGAGCGACTCGCTCACCCAGACATAGCCGGTATAGCCGTCCCAGACGGAGCGCGTGTAGGTTGCGCTCACATTGCCGCTCCAACGCGCCGCGCCTGCCAGCCGCTTGTCAGAAAGATCGCAGCTCTTGGTTATGTCGTAGGCGATCGACAGATCGCCAGCGCAGGGTGCTTTTTTGAAGTCCGTATAAATCGCATCGTTGTAGGCCCCGGCGAACGTGAACTTGAGACCATCGATGGGCGTGTCGTAGCTGCCTTCGACCTCGACGCCACGCAACCGAACACCCGGAACGTTGCCAAGGTAAGTAACAGGTAGCGGACGGCCGACTATGGTCTTGGCGAGCAAAGCCTGATAGTTGACGACCTCCGTATAATAAAGGTTCGGGTTGAGGGTAAGCTTCCTGTCGAATAAGGTGGTTTTCAGGCCGACTTCATAATCGTTTACTTCTTCCGGTGCTACGTTCAACGGCCCACCGGTGATTGCGTCGAATTGGACAGCGCCGGACTTTTCCCCGTAACTAGCAGACGCATAGCCAAGGATGTTGTCCGTGAACTTGTAGCTGGGGTTGATCAACCAAGACCAAGAGTCCGCGTAGATGGCTTTCCCCTGAAGAGGCCCTGTCCCGAGAGTATAGAGTGGTGCGACCTGCGCGCGAATCGCCTTAAGATTGTCAGGATAAGACGAGATATTTTTCTCTCCGAAATACCACTTTTGGGTCCAGTTATCTTTTTCCTCGTAGGTGTTACGGACGCCGAGCGTCAGGTCGAAGGCGCTGGTCGCGTGCCACGTTGTCTGCCCATAGGCGGCGATGCTCGTTGTGTCCGGATGCTCTGCCGTCCTGAGGTTAAGACCGTCCAGCGTGTTGATAATTGCTTGCGCTTGTTGAGGGTTTGCTCCCAATGTATTTGCAAAATACTGTCCGGCATCCTTGCCGAAATCCGTGCGTAGCGTCGACGTTACCTCGCTGCGAAGTGTGTAAAGCCCTACCGTGTAATCGAACTTCTGCCCGAGGACGTCGACGTTCCTCGGCGACGTCAGGCGCAGCTCCTGTGAACCCTGCCACGAGTCGACGAGATAGCCCGCATAGGCAACGGACAGGCTCGAATAGTCCTGATCGTTCTGCGCGCTGAAGTGATAGTCGCGGTAAGCCGTGATCGACGTCAGCGTGTAGCCGTTGTCGAGCTTCCAGTCAGTCTGCGTCGAAATCCCGTTGCCGGAGCTATAAACCGGTTCCTGCTGATTGAGTTGGACCGAGTGGAACGGATCGTAGGTTGGAGTGAGATTATTGAATATGGAGAGCCGCTGTGTGTAGGTTCCTGAACGAGGCAAACCCGTATCCGTGAAGAATTGCGGATCGCTGAGCCGCTGCAAGACCAGCGTCTGTTCCTTCGACTCGTTGTGATCGATGATCGTGCGGTTGGTGATGTTCGCGTTCGGCGTATAGAGGAACTGCAGCTTTCCGCCCCAGCGGTTCTGGCCGTTATAGCTGGTATCGTTCAGCGTGTTGTCGATGAAGCCGTCCTGCCGGTCGAAATAGACCGATGCGCGATAGGCCAGCTTGTCCTCGAAGACCGGGCCGCTCGCCGTCGCCTTCGTGATGAACAGGTCGCGCGAGCCGACGGTTACCTCGACTTCCCTTTCCGGCTCGAAAGTCGGCGCTTTGGTCGTGATGTTCAGCGCGCCCAGCGTCGTGTTCTTGCCGAGCAGCGTGCCCTGAGGCCCGCGCGCAACTTCGATCTGCTGGAGGTCGCCGTAATCGCCCCAGGTCTGGCCGGGGATCGTGGCCACCACGCCGTCGACGATGACGCCCACGCTCGCTTCGAGCGCGTCGCTCGCGTAGGTCTTGCCGATGCCGCGGATGGCGATGGAGGTGTTGCGCGGGTTCGGCGCGGTCACCGTGAGCGACGGCACTTTCTGCGCGAATTCCTTGATGGTCTGCTGCTTCTCGCGGTCGAGCGTTTCGCCGGTGACAGCGGTCACGGGAACCGGCACCTCCTGCAACTCTTCCTCGCGAAGGCGGGTCGTCACGATGACGTCCTGAATGGTCGCGGTCGCGCCCACTGCCGCCGTCTGGCCTCCTGCCGCTGGCGCAGTTGTTCCCCCTGCGGTGGCTGGCGTCGCGGTGCTTGCCGTACCGCTCTGGCCGGTGGAAGATGCCTGTTCTTGCGCCAGAAGCGCCGTTGACGAAACGCTGATGCCGAGAGCGAACGCACCGCTGCACAAGACACTCCGCTTAAAAAGGCGCACGCGAAAATTCCGCCCCTCAGCCGAGGGCGACTGTCTTACTATCATGTTTTCCCACCCACTTGCCCAATGAACCCACGCCGGGTTCAACTCAATTCATCACCCACCCGGAGTGATGCACGCGCCGGCTGCAAAGCCCGTTTTGCAATCCGGCAAGAACCCCAACGGGATGCCCGTCACCGCAGGGATCTTTTCTGATCGTCGAGGCCCGCCCCGCATGCAGCGCGGGCCTATGCGCCTGCAATCCGGCATCCCTCCACCGGATGCCGCGAACAGGGCTTGAAGGCCTTACTGCACTCCTGAAGAGTAAGTACACTATGTCGATAGTCAAAATATTTTTTTGGCACTCGACAAGCAGAGTGTGCGGAAGAGAAAATAGTTCTACCCACTATCACTCGTTAACAATCCCGATCTTCTTTGCAGCTTGTGTGAGGCTCGAGCCCAAGCATTTCCGATAAAATTCGCACATGGATTTCAGCGGCCTACCCTGTCCTGCTTTCTGCCGACTGAGAGGCGCGCCATGCGCTGGCGCCCACGCTCATCCGGCAGGGCTGGCGCACCGAAACACGCGTCGAACCTGAGCACGGCACCTCTCTGTCACGAAGAAACGTTTGCCCTGGCGTCGTCTTTGGCGCTTCCGGCCGTTTCGATGGCGAGGCGGCAGTCGGCGGCGGGTCGCAATGCTATTGGCGCAGGACTGCGCCGCCGATCGCCTCGATCAGCGCAAGGGCGCCTCGCGAGCCCGATAGCGGCGTATCGAGGACGATCCTGTCTGAGACCGGAGTGGAAATCTGTACGAGCGGCACGCCAAGCCGCGACGCGACGCCCGCCTCGATGGCGCGCGCCAGAATAATCTCCGGTTTCGCCGCCGTGATGGCATCCGCTATCTCGCCCGCACCCTCCACGAAAATGACCTCGGCGCCGGGAGCTGCCTTTTCGATTTCGGGAACGAGCCGCGCTTTTTCGTCTGGCGCGAGCGGTTCGGCCACGACGACGAGCCGGGGCAGCCATCCGAGCGTACCTGTAAGGAAGGCGGAAAGCCCCGCCGAGCGCGAACCGGTTGTCACAAGAGCGAAGCTGCGTTGCAGATCGAGCGCGTGATAGGCGTGCGACAACCTTTCGAGGAACCAGTTCTCGCGTTCGTGTTCGGAGGCGACAAACGTCTCGACATCATCGGGCGGACGCCCCGCAAGGTCGCCAATCCTTCGCAACAGATCGGCCGTCGCGAGCGCGCCCACGGGAAGCGCACTCGCTTCGAGCCACGGCACGCCGAACCTTTGCTGAATATCCTCCGCCGGTCCGCGGCCCGCCGGCGAAAGAACGAGCGTAAGCGCCGCGTTGCCGACGCGCCGAAGATCCGCCACCCCGCCGGAAGGGCCGAAAACCACATTCGCGCGAAGGCCGATCCCGACGAGAAGCCGCGACCATTCCTCGATCTCGCCAACCCATGCCGCGTCCGCGCCCGGCACCAGCCCGAATACGTTCACAAGCGTCTGATCGCGCGCGCCTTTATCGACGACGAGGTCGGAGCCGATAACAGCCTTTAGAAATTCCACATATCCCGCCCGCACGGCGCCGCGAAAGCCGGCCGATGGCACATCGATCACCGGAAAGCCCTGCGCCCGCGCTTCCTTCGCCATGGCGGGAATGTCGTCGCCGATCATCTCGGTCGGACAGGTGCTCAGCACCGCGTAAAGCGCGCCGTCGGCAACCTTCACCGCGTTCTTGATCTCTTCGCGAAGCCGCGCCGTGCCCCCGAAGACGACCTGCTTCTCGGAAAGGTTCGTCGATGGAACGGCGATGCCGCCAGGATCGAGCCACCCCGACAGTGGCGCGGCGAGCGCTGCCTGATAACCGCATCCGGCCGGGCCGTGAACAATGGGAATTGCGCCCCGCACGGCCAAGGCGGCGTAAATGGCCCCGTGAAGCGCGCAGCCTTCGCCGGGACATTCGATTGGATGAGCCATCAGCGAACTTCCTGCTTGATGTGCCAGTCGGCACTGCGGCGATACCAGCCGCTTGCATATGAGGAACGGCTACCCGCGAGGCGCGCGGCGAACGCGCGGTTGGCAAGCGCGTTGCGTGCCTTGTTCGCGAGCCATTCGGCCCCGCCCGCCCCGATGAGCCGGTGAGGAGCCACGCCAAACGCGGCGATACCGGCCTGGCTCGCGACCGCCGCAAGTGCAGGCGGCCCGATGAAGAGGTCCGGGTTTATTTTCGACAGAAGATTGGCGATTTCAAAGGGTTGCCCCGCCGCCACATGGAGCGTCGCTTCGGGCCATCGATCCGCGAAGGCTTTTGCTGCGGGGAGATGCGCCTTGTCCAGATAGTCGATCGTCAGGGCCGAGATCGCGCCGCCAAGTTCCTCCACCAGCCCGGCGGCGGCAAAGGCCAATGCGGGCGACAGGGCGACATGGACGCGCGCTCCTTCGAGCACTCGCTCGGCTTCAGGATGATCGGCTTGCAGCCGCGCGCTTCGTCCGGTGGCTGCGGCCACAGCCTCGCTCCACGCTCTCGTTGCCGAAAGCCCGATGGGCGGCGGCAGTAACAGCAACGGCACGCCCGCCGATTCAGCCAAACCTTGGGCAAAAGCCGTGCCCGCGTCGCCATCGAAAGGCACGGAAAGAAGCGCCTTCCCCGCGAGTTCGAAGCTTGCGGCGTTCGCTCCGCCCGGCAGGAGATTCGCCCGAAGCCCGAGCGGCTCAAGCAGCGTGGCGATGCCGTCGCCGACGCGCGCATCGAGCGCGATGACATTCACCACATCCTCGCGCACCACATCCTCGCGCCCAAGAGCGAAAGGCGCCGACGCCAGCGCCAGCGCCACCTTCGTTGCGGCGTCGTAACCGGTGGCGGCGATGCGCGAGCGGAAACCGTCCGTCTGCACCTGCAGGACAGGGATGCCGAGGGTCTCGGTCAATTCGGCGGCGACGCTTCGGATGTCGTCGCTGTTGATGGCGACGACCGGCCCGCCGACGACGAACACGACCCATGGCCGGTGACGTTCGACAAGCGAGCGGATGGTGCGCGCGAGGGCTTCGCCCGAGCCGATTATGGTGTCCCGCTGGTCGAGGCCCGTCACGGCGAAAGCTGCGGCGCCCTTTTGTGCGAGCGCCGCCGCCGCACATCCACGGGGCGCATGGACCACGATTGCCGCGCCCTCGATGGCGCCAAGGAAGCTGAGTGCCGCCGTCACATCGTCCGGCGCGGTCTCCGAGAAGGTGCGCACGCGTTGTGCGGCGTCGCCCGAGGCGAATTCGGCAAGGATCGGCGACGATGAGCCAAGCCATGCGCCGATCCCGTTCAGCCGCTTTTCGCGAATAACAAGGCCGGGGCGACGTGCCATCAGACAAGGCCTCCGGCAGACACCAGCTTCTTCTCCTCGGCGAAGGCCCGGTCGCCCCAATGGCGCGCCCAGCTTTTCAGGTCGGGATCGGCGAGAGGATGGGGAACCGTCGTTTCTTCGTCGTCCACGATGGCGCGCGCCACGGCCCGATAGATGTCGGCCTGCTCGGACGCTGGCGCGCTTTCAATCACGGTCTGACCGTAAAGCTCGCCCTGCGCCACCGCGAGCGAGCGAGGCACGTAACCGACCACGCGCGTGCCCGTGCGCGCGGCGAAATCGTCGACGAGAGGGCGCGCGTAGGGAGCCTGAAGACCGTTCGCGATGATGCCGCCGAGGCGAGCGCCTCCGGTCGGCGCGTATTTCTGGATGGCCTTGAAGAGGTTGTTCGCGGCAAAGATCGCCATGAAGTCGGACGAAGTCACCACGAAAGCCTTGCTCGCGATGCCATCGCGGATCGGGACGGCGAAGCCGCCACATACGACGTCGCCGAGGACGTCGTAGAGGACGACATCCGGTCTGAAGGTCTCGAACACGTCGAGTTCATAAAGGAGGTCGATCGCCGCGCTGATGCCGCGCCCCGCGCAGCCCACGCCCGGAACCGGGCCCCCCGCCTCGATGCAGAGCACGCCGCCGAAGCCGATTGCGGAAATCGACTCGAGCGTGGTGCGGCTGTGTTCGCGAAGCGTGTCGAGCACGGTCGGCAGGTCCGCGCCGCCGCGAAGGATCGTCGTGGAATCGGCCTTGGGATCGCAGCCGACCTGAATGACGCGTCGGCCGGATTCGGCGAGCGCCGCGCTGATGTTCGACGTTGTGGTGGACTTGCCAATGCCGCCCTTGCCATAGATCGCGATATGTTTCGGCGCGTGGGTCACTTTTCCTCCGACGGAATAAGGCTTGGAATACGAGGTGTGCGGGCTGGAATGGCCGTGACGGCCAGGAGGGCTATGAAGAGCGGCATGAAGGAGAGAAAGACCGCGGGCGTACCGAAGGCCGCGGCCACTGCCCCGGCAAAAGCGGGTCCGACCATGCCACCGAGGCCCGTGGCGGTCATGAAGAGAGAGCTTATCTCGCCTTTCGCTCCGGGCAGCGTCCCGGCTCGCATCGTGATGACGAGCGTCATAAGACCGATGCCGAGGCCCAGGGTTGTTGCGAAAACGAAGAGAAGGGCGAAGCCTTCCGCGAAGGCGATCCCCGCGAGCGAAGGGACGATGACCGCCGTCCCCACACCAAGCGCAACCGGGAAAGGGAAGCGCTGTATCCATGCCCCGGCAAGGAAAGAGGTCGCGATATAGGCCGCGCCCTCCACGCCCGCGATCCACGCCGCTTCGGTCGCCGCCAGTCCGCGTTCCGTCACGGCGAGTACGACGATGAACGTTGCGAAAGACGCAAAAACGGCCGTTATCAGCGTCTCGGCTGCAAGGCAGGCCGGAACGCCGGGCGCGCGCAACAGCGACGCGAGCGAGACGCGCCTTTCTGCGAACCGGCTACCGATGGCGCGGCGATGCTCATTTCCTTGTGCCGGCTCCGGCACCGGAATGAAGCGCAGCGGCAAGTTGGCCGAGCCCATCATGACCGCAGCGATCGCAAAGACGCCTTCGAAGGGCACGCACCACATGAGCGCGCCGCCGAGAAACGGGCCGAAAAAGCTGATGCCGAGCGATATGGCGGCCTTGTTCCATCCAGCCCGGTGAAGACCGATGAGCGGCAACGCGTGGAGAAAGGCGGACGCGAGCGCCGCGAAAACGAAAGCGCGCGTGAAAGCCTCGCCCATCATGGCGAGCCCGAGAGCATCGACCGATGGTGCGAGCGCGCAAAGCCCCACGCAGGCCGCGTTCGCGGCGCTCGCCAGGAGAAACACACGCCCGACGCCGAAGCGGTCCACCGCCATGCCTGCCGGAAGCACGGCAATCAGCATGCCGAGCCCCGTCGCCGCGCGGAGAAGCCCCGTCTCCGCCGCGCTGGCGCCGAGTTTCAACGCATAGACCGGCAGCGCCACCGAAAGGATGCCGAAAGCGATCCCGCTCGTTGCGCCTACCACGATGAAAAGCCAGTGGAGCGGCACGCGGAATGCCCGCGAGCCGTCTTCAGTCTTGCCCATGACGCGTGCCACCGCCACTCCCTCGTCAGGCGAGTTCGAGCCGGCTTTCCTGCAGCGACGGAAGAAGATCGTCCTCGATGCGCCAGATGTCGTGCTGAAGCGAATCGTTCGAGGCGTTGCAGTCGCTGACCTGCTGGAAGGTGAAACCGTTCTTCTTCCAGATCGCTGTCGTCTGAAACGCGAGATCGATGTACCACTCGGGGACGGGCGAGCGATGCCCTTCCAACTCGGAGCCGGGATTGGGGCACCACACCGAGAACGTGCCGACGACGCCCGAAGCGGCGAGGTGCTCAAGCCCTTCCAGCGTCCTTTTCTTCGGTTCGATGCCCGCAACCATGTTCGAGCGCACGGCCCCGTGACCGAACACGCCGACGGCATATTTCAGAGCGTGGAGCCAGTGATCCCAGCCGCCGCTGGTCCGCGCCTTGCCTGGGCAAATGGTTTCGTAGAAGCCCTTGTCCCACAGCTCGATGTTCATCGCGGTCGTGCGATAGCCCGCTTCGCGGAAGCGGTCGATCTGGCGCAGGTCGAGCGGCGCGGCGACGACGGCGGTGCCATTGAAATCCTGAAGCCCTGTGTGCTCCTGAATCGCCTCGGCGACGTCGAGATAATATTCGAGTTCGCGCCGCTCGGGGATGATGCCGCCGCTGACCGTCAGGTGATCGACGGCGTTTTCCGCGAAGGCCGCTGCGGCTACTTCACCGATCTGGCGAGGTGTCTTCCAGAAGATGCCCTTCTTCTCGCCGTAAACGTCCTTGGTGTGGTTGATATTGCAGAAGGCGCAATCTTCGCCGCGATCCTTGTAGGAACACTCGTTGCTATACGCGAAAAACAGCGCGCGATGGCGATACAAAGCCCCGATGGTCCCCATTTCCTGACCATCGGAAGTTTTCAGGCCATAAAAACCGGGCCGCTTGTGAAAGTGCACTTCTGCCACTTCGTGGCCCTTGTTGGTGATAATGGTACGGTTGCCATCGAGATCGATGATGTTGGCCGAATTGGGATTCCAGCGGAATGGAACCGAAATGCCTCCGGGAAGATCGTAGCCCGAAGGAAGCTCGAAATCGTGGACGAAGAAATCCATCTCGAACAGGTTGTGAACCTGCTCCTGAGCCAGTTCAGCGGGCCTAACGAAATCAAGTGCCTGTTTCGTGATGGCGACACCGTGAATGCCGAGTTCGGCCTTGAGCTTCAGTTCTTCCCACAGCTTCGATTTCGGCAGGGGGGACCGTTTTTCTGTCATGGTGCGCTACTCCTTTGTTTGCGGGATTCTGAGGTCAGGCCGTCTGGAGTTCGGCCGGGCGGTCGCGGGCGGCATCGGGTTCCTCGACGAGCACCGGGACTCCCAGAAGCCCCAATACTTCGTCCCGCGTTCGCAAGAAGGCGGGGGATGAGCGGTCGCGGATCGCATGGCGAGGAACTTCGAGGATCTGCGCGACGCGCCCCGGATGGGGCTTCATCACGACGATCCTGTCGGCGAGGGTCACGGCTTCGTCCACGTCGTGGGTCACGAGCAACGCCGTCGTGCCCTCGTGACGGATGAGCCGGGCCAGTTCGGCCTGAAGTCTGAGGCGGGTCAGCGCGTCCAGCGCTCCGAGCGGCTCGTCCAGCAGCAGAAAGCGCGGGCGCGTGACGAGTGCGCGGGCGATGGCAACCCGCTGCGCCATGCCGCCGGAGAGTTGCGCAGGATAGGCTTGAGAGAAGGACGACAGGCCAACGAGTTCAAGCTGCTCGGCGATGCGCTGCTTGCGCTCTCTGCTGTTCAGGCCGCTTCTGCGAAGAGCCGCCCCGACATTCGCCTCGACTGTAAGCCATGGCAGAAGGCGGTGCTCCTGAAAGACGATACCGCGGTCGAGGCCGGGGCCATCAACAGCTTTGCCGTCGATCCTGATGCTTCCCTCGAAGCCGGTATCGAGACCGACGATCGCCCTGAGAAGGGTCGACTTTCCGCATCCCGATGCTCCGACGAAGGCGACAAACTCGCCCTCGCGGACCGTCAGCGATACCTCCTGCACAGCGGTGAACCTGCTGCCGGCGACGTCGAAGGTGCGGCTGAAGTTTGCAAGCTCGAGCGCGACACGGCGGAACGTGGCTGGATTTCTCAGCGTAGTCATCAGGCTGTTCTCCGTTTCAGCAGCTTCATTTCCCCCGCGTCGGCCATGCGCTGATAAATCATGCCGATGCAGACCAGCACGAGGAGCATGGCGAGCAGCAGATCCATCTGGAAGGTTTCACGGCCTTCATTGAGGCGGCCGCCGAGACCGGGAGCGACGTTCAGGAACAGTTCCGCGCCGACAGTCGCAAGCCAGGAGGCGATGAGTGCGCTGCGCAGCCCGGTCAGCACCTGCGGCAGCGCGCTTGGCAACGCGATCAGCCGAACGTAGTCGAGGCGGCCAAGGGTCAGCACCGCGGCGAGTTCATGGTGCGCCGGAGAAATTTCGCGCGTACCACGCCAGGTGCTTACGACCATCGGCGTGAAAGCGGCAACGGCGATAAAGGCGATCTTGCCCGCTTCATTGCCGCCGAACCACAGCGACAGGAGCGGAACCCAGGCAAAGAGCGCGATTTGCCTGAAGCCCAGGAACAGCGGTCCAAGAAGCTGGTTTGCGAGTTTCGACAAGCCGAGCAGGAGCCCGAAGGCGAGTGCCGCGCAGATGCCGATCGCGAACCCCTGAATGTGCCGCGTGAGCGTCGCGGCCACGTCGGCGGTAAGCGTGCCTTTTTCGATTTCGATCCATGCCCGCGCGAGCACGGCTTTGGGCGATGGCAGGAAATTCGGATCTGTCAGTTCGAGAAGCGTGGCGGCTTGCCATACCGCCAGCGTGCCCACGAGGATGGCATATGGTTTGAGCGAGGAAGCGCGGATCTTCATGCGACGCCTCCACGCCAGCGGTATAACCGGCGTTCGGCAATCCCCAGCACGCTGTTGAGAAGGAGGCCGACCAGCGCAATCGTTGCAATGGCGGTCAGCACGAGATCGAGCTGAAAGAGCTGGCGTCCCCAGACGATCAGGTAGCCCAGCCCCTCGCTGGACGCGAACAGTTCCGCCAGGATCAGCGCTTGCCAGGCGTTTGCAAGTCCCTCTCTGATGCCTGTGAAGATCGACGGAGCCGCAGCCGGCAGAACAATGCGGGTGGCCTGATACCAGGGGTCAAATCCGAGCACCCGACCGACTTCGACCCATTCGGACGAGACCTCGCGGATGCCCTGCGCGGCGTTCAGCACGACAGGAACGAATGTCGCCCAGGCGATGACGAAAAGCTTCATCTCTTCGTCGATGCCGAACATCAGTACGATGAGCGGCAGCATCGCAAGTGCGTGGAGCTGCGTGAGGACGAGAAAGGGCGTTCGGAAAAGCTCTCGAAGCGTCGACGATGCACCGATCGCGGCCCCGCACAGCAGTCCTGCGGCCGAGCCGAACGCAAAGCCGACGGCGATGCGCTGGAGGCTGGCGGAGAGGTGCATCCAAAGTTCGCCGCTCGCCAGCGTTTCACCGATCGTTTTCGCGACGAACGCGGGGTCCGGCAGGATCTGGGCAGGCAGCAGTCCATACCGGGCCGCTGCCGCCCACGCTGCGAGAAGACCAGCGGGAACGATCAATCCAAGCAGGTAGGAACGCGGTTTCATCGTTGCTGGGCTTTACCGTCAGCCGATGACGCCGCTTCGGTCAGCTTCGTACCGTCTGCCCTGGACCTCGGCCAGTAGGTTTCGAGGTGTTGTTCGGCAAGCGCGCGCTCAAGATAGCGGCGGTCGATCCAGCTTTCGATCTCCACCGGTTTGCGCAGAAGTCCGTAGTCGAGAGCGCGGCGCGTCTGATCGCGGTAGCGCTCGACTACGAAATCGTCGATGAGGGGATTGAGCCGATCAGCAAGTCTTTGGCCCGAAAAATACTCGCGGAAACTTTCGGTCGGAATGCCTGATTTGGCGTAGACTTCATAGAGAGCCTCGCGATTGGCCTCGTCCGCTCCCCAGCGGGCGGCGCGGATATAGGCATTCACCACGCGCTGCACGAGTTCGGGATGCTTGGCTTCAAACTCCTCGGTTACATAGAGCCCGGCAGCGCGGCTGAATTCAGGCTTGTCATTTTTGGTGTCGTACGGAATTTCGATGATACCGCGACGCTTCAGCTCAAGAACTTCGACACCCCCGAAGGCCCCGTCGATATTGCCGGAAAGTATGGCCGCAAATGCGCCCGCAAAATCGAGATTGACGAACTTCACATTCTTTTCGGTCAGGCCGTGCGCGGCGAGTACCCGATCCGCCGCGAGTTGAAGGTTCGTTCCTCGGAACTGGGCAATCTTTCTGCCGACAAGATCGTCGATACCATTGATGCCCACCCCTTTCCGCACGGCGAGAAAGATGGGTGTATGAACATCCGACTGTGCGAGCCACTTGGTCTTGATGCCGTTTGATCGATGCACGATCGCCGGCAAGTCGCCCAATCCAGCGGAGAAATCGAGCTGACCGGAGGCAAACGCCTCGTTTACGGCCGGGCCGGCTCCGCGGAACAGCGTCCATTCCACCTTGATATCCGGATCGTTCTCGAATTCTTTTTCGATATATCGCTCGGCGTGAGCCACCGAGGCGATTCCGCCGTAGGCAAACGGCCTGTTGTCGACGCCGAGCCCCGGATAACCGATGCGGATGACAATGGGGTCCGCCAGCGCGTTTCCGGCGGCTACGCAAAGCATCACTGCTGGAACCAGGCTCAGGAAAAATGCCGTCAGGCATTTCCTCGCTCTGGAAGAAAATTGATCTATCGATGGCATTATTCGCGTCACCATAATCCAGTTTACGGCGCTATGGACGCGATATTTTCTCGCGTCCGAAGCGATTGGTTGCTTCGATAAACGATATCAACTCCAGATTTTCTATAATCGATGAATTCAGGCATCAATATATATTTTCAATGATTTATGGATTTGCTATGTTGACTGGATTTGTGTTTTAGCAATTCATTGTCGGCTGAAACCTGTGACGCGATGGATCGGGCAGCCACACGCACAAATTCCCGTATTTTTATAATTTTAGTATATTTTGCGTCCCGAGACCGGGCATCGGCGCCATTGGAGGGCCGCTCATGCAGCGGGCTTGCGTAATATGATTGCTCGCCCTACTCTTTTGGTTGAAGCGGATCGAAAAGAAGTCCGCTTGCAGGAAACGCAAAAGGGACTTCGTGATCGAAAAGATCATGAGATGTAAGCGACGCGCGCGGCAAACATCCCTGTCCGCGCCCCTTCCGCCGTGGAAATGTCGCTCCGCTGAAAAAAGCGTCCCTGCCTGAACGACAACGTTCGCCCCGCCGGAGACAGGGTCATGAATCAGCGCGCGATACGCCTGGCATGGGAGGAGTTTCAGCAACACGGTCGCAAGGCGTGCGTTCTGCCGCGCGCCATCGCCGCTTCATGGGAGCGATCGCGGTCCTTTGGTGTCGGCACAGCCTTGTTACGCGCTCCGCTGGCGGACGAGGCGGAAATCTTCCGAAGGCGGTCGCTGAATGCGTCTTTCCTCGCAGCTTCGCGTCAGGCGCTCGAACGCTCGCGCGAGATGTTGCGCGATGCCGCGAGCATGATGATCCTCGCGGATCGAACGGGTTTCGTCCTCGAAACTGCCGGGGACGGCCGCGTGGTCGAACAGGGCAAGGGCAACGCGCTGCAAACGGGCGGAGCGTGGCAAGAGAATGCCATCGGTACGAACGCCATCGGCACCGCGCTCGCAGAGCAGCGCCCGGTGAAGGTGACGGGAGCCGAGCACTTCTGCGAGGACGTCCAGCGCTGGAGCTGCGCCGCCGCCCCCGTGCATCATCCCCTCGATGGCGAACTGCTGGGCGCAGTCGACATCTCCGGTCCCGTGGCGACCTTCAATCCGCAAAGTCTTGCGCTGGCGGCCGCCATCGGCAGGGAGATTGAAGCGACGCTTGAAAAGGCCGCGAAGCTCGACCACGAGATTTTGCTGCGTCATCTGCTTTCCAAGCGGTCGACGTGGCTCAGCGAAGATATCCTTGTGATCGACCGGCGCGGCCACCTCGTCCATTCCACCGAAACCGCGATGCGCAAGATCGATACCGCTTCGCCTGACGATCTGCCTCACGTGCTTCGCCGCATCATCGGTTCTGCTTCCGCCGAAGCGTGGGAGCGCAATTGCCGCGACCGCTTTCCCAATGCGGGCCTCGAAATCGTGAAGGATGACGGCGAAGTCGCCGGTTGTTTGATCGTGCTGCTCGGCAAGCGCAGCATTCCCGCGAGCCCGGCCGTCGCCCGCGCGCCGCGGGCCGCCGCCGATGCGTTTGACGAGATCGCGGGCGAAAGCGCCGTGATGCGCGATATTCGCGAGCGCGCGCGGAAGCTGGCCGCGAACCCGCTGCCGGTGCTGATCGAGGGCGAAACGGGCGTCGGCAAGGAGTTGTTCGCCCGCGCGATCAAGGCGGCGAGCGCATGCGCAAGCGGCCCCTTCGTGCCGGTGAACTGCGGCGGCATGGCGCGCGACCTCATCGCGAGCGAACTGTTCGGCTATGTGAAAGGGGCGTTCACGGGCGCGGACGGCAATGGCAGGCCGGGCAAGATCGAGAAGGCCGACGGCGGCATCCTCTGCCTCGACGAAATCGGCGAAATGCCGATGGACCTGCAATCGTATCTGCTGCGCGTGCTGGAAGACGGAATCGTTTATCGCGTCGGCGATCACGAGGGCCGCCCCGTTTCCATCCGGCTCGTGTCCATGACGAATCGCGACCTGATGGAGGAGGTGGGCGCGGGGCGCTTCCGGCGCGACCTTTTCTATCGGATTGCCGCCGCGCGTCTTCGCATTCCGCCGTTGCGGGAACGGGGCGACGATGTGCTCGTCCTCGCCGAGCGCTTCGCCGCAAGAACGGCGGCGCGGCTCGGTCGCCCATCGCCTTCTTTCTCGGACGACGCTCTGATGCTGCTTCGCCTCTACGGGTGGCCGGGCAATGTCCGCGAGCTGCGCAACGTGATCGACGCGGTTCTTGCGCTTTGCGAAACCGACAAGATCGACGTCGAGCATCTCCCGCCGGAAATGCGCCTGTGCGACAAGGCTTCCCGCGCGGCAGGCGCGGAACCGGAAGCTGCCGCAAAGCCTCTAACCGTCCTCCCGTCCCGGCGTGGCATGAAGACGCCCGAGCGCGAGGCCATCCTTGCGGAAGTCGAAGCATGCGGCGGCAACCTTACCGAAGCGGCTCGCCGTCTCGGCATCGCGCGCTCGACGCTTTATGTGCGGCTTGCGAAATACGGCGTCTTGCGCTCGCCCGAAGACTGACGCGCTTCCCCTTTTCAGAACCTGCGCGGGCGGCGGCTGCAAGACTGCCGTTGTTGCGTTTTGCCGTCCGGGTCTTGCCGTTCCTCCGCTGTTCGGACGGTCGGCCCGGACGCCGCGCCGGACGTTAGCGGACGCCGAAAACGGGCTGAGCGGATGCGGTAAGCCGCTGTTCCGCCTATGCTGCGCCATGGTGCGACATTCTGGCATGCTCCCTGCGAAAGAAGTGACATCGGCGCGAAGACGCCGAGCGAAAGGGAGGTCAGAGTGAATTTAGCTGTACGGAACCTGAGAAGCGTGCAGGTGCTCGGCATCGACGCCGGCGGCACCATGACCGATACGTTTTTCGTCGACGCGAACGGCGAGTTCGTCGTCGGCAAGGCGCAGTCCACCCCCGAAAACGAAGCCATCGGCCTCATCAACTCCAGCCGGGACGGCCTGTCGCTCTGGAACATGGAGCTTGAGGAAGCGCTGAGCCAGCTTCACACCGGCGTCTATTCCGGCACCGCGATGTTGAACCGCGTGGTGCAGCGGAAGGGCCTCAAATGCGGGCTGATCGTGAACGCGGGCATGGAAGACTTCCACCGCATGGGCCGCGCCGTCCAGTCTCACCTCGGTTACGCCTACGAAGACCGCATCCACCTCAACACGCATCGCTATGACCCGCCGCTCGTTCCCCGACAGCTCACGCGCGGCGTGGTCGAGCGCATCGACATGTCGGGCACGGTGGTCATCCCGCTTCGCGAAGAGTCCGCGCGGCGAGCGGCGCAGGAGCTGATCGCGCAGGATGTGGAAGGCATCGTCATCAGTCTGCTGCACTCCTACAAGAACTCTTCGCACGAGCGCCGCGTCCGCGACATCGTCATCGAAGAGGTGGCCAGGAGCGGCAAGAAGATCCCCGTCTTCGCATCAGCCGATTATTACCCCGTCCGCAAGGAGAGTCACCGCACCAACACCACCATCCTTGAAGGCTATGCGGCCGAACCGTCCCGGCAAACGCTCAAGAAGATTTCCGACGCCTTCAAGGATCAGGGCACGAAATTCGACTTCCGCGTCATGGCCACGCATGGCGGCACGATCTCATGGAAGGCGAAGGAACTTGCCCGCACCATCGTTTCCGGCCCCATCGGCGGGGTGATCGGCGCGAAGTATCTCGGCGAAGTGCTGGGCTACAACAATATCGCGTGTTCGGACATCGGCGGAACCTCGTTCGACGTGGCGCTCATCACGCAGGGCGAACTGACGATCAAGAACGATCCCGACATGGCGCGGCTCGTGCTGTCGTTGCCGCTCGTGGCGATGGATTCGGTCGGCGCGGGCGCGGGTTCTTTCATCCGTCTCGATCCTTATACGAAGGCGATCAAGCTCGGCCCGGACTCTGCGGGCTATCGCGTCGGCGTCTGCTGGGCGGACAGCGGCATCGAGACGGTGACGGTTTCGGACTGCCACATGGTGCTCGGCTACCTGAACCCCGACAACTTCCTTGGCGGCGCGATCAAGCTCGACCGCCAGCGCTCGGTCGATGCGATCAAGAAGCAGGTCGCCGATCCTCTCGGCCTTTCGGTCGAGGATGCGGCGGCGGGCGTGATCGAGCTGCTCGACAGCGACCTTCGCGACTATCTGCGCGCAATGATCTCGGGCAAGGGCTATTCCCCGGCGAGCTTCGTGTGCTTCTCCTATGGCGGCGCGGGTCCGGTCCACACCTACGGCTACACGGAAGGGCTCGGCTTCGAGGACGTGATCGTTCCGGCGTGGGCGGCGGGCTTCTCGGCCTTCGGCTGCGCGGCGGCGGATTTCGAATACCGCTACGACAAGTCGCTCGACATCAACCTCGCGCCGGATGCGTCGGACGAGGATCGGGCCAAGGCCGCGGCTGTGCTTCAGGAGGCGTGGGACGAACTCACCCGCAACGTGCTCGAAGAGTTCCGCCTGAACGGCTACGAGGCGGACAAGGTCACGCTGCAACCGGGCTACCGCATGCAGTATCGCGGTCAGTTGAACGACCTCGAAATCGAAAGCCCGATCAAGTCCGCTTCGACCGCCGAAGACTGGAACGCGATGGTGGACGCCTATAACGCCACCTATGGCCGCGTCTACTCGGAAAGCGCCCGTTCGCCCGAGCTTGGCTATTCCGTCACGGGCGCGATCATGCGCGGCACGGTGCCGATCCAGAAGCCGAAGATCCCGGTCGATACGCTCCACGGCGACACGCCGCCCGAGGAAGCCAAAATCGGCACGCGCAAATTCTACCGCAAGAAGCGGTGGGTCGACGCGCAGCTCTACAAGATGGAGGCGCTCCTTCCGGGCAATCGCGTCACGGGCCCGGCGATCATCGAATCCGACGCGACGACGTTCGTCGTTCCCGACGGCTTCGAAACCTTCCTGGACGGCCACCGGCTGTTTCACCTGAAGGAAGTCTGAGAGCGGACCGGGCGGCAATCGCCCGCATTCCCCCGAGCAAAAAAGATCGAACAGGGACGAAACGTCATGAACCTCAATGTAAAAACGTCGGACTTCAAGACGGCGACACGCGGCATCGTTCGCGGCGGCGAGACGCTGAAGCAGCATCGCGACCGCCTGATGGAGGCCACGCGGCTGACGAAGCACTATGCCGGCCTCAAGCAGATGGATCTGCGCGACAGCGAGCCGATCCTCTACAACAAGCTGTTCTCACGCCTCCGCGCCGGTGTGGTGGACGCCCGCGAGACGGCGAAGAAGATCGCGGCATCGCCCATCGTGGAGCAGGAAGGCGAGCTTTGCTTCACGCTCTACAACGCGGCGGGCGACTCGATCCTGACCTCCACCGGCATCATCATCCACGTCGGCACGATGGGCGCGGCGATCAAATACATGATCGAGAACGACTGGGAGAGTAACCCAGGCGTCCGCGACAAGGACATCTTCTGCAACAACGACTGCCTGATCGGGAACGTGCATCCGTGCGACATCCACACGATCGTGCCGATCTTCTGGGAGGGCGAACTCGTCGGCTGGGTCGGCGGCGTCACGCATGTGATCGACACGGGCGCGGTCGGCCCCGGCTCCATGTGTACGGGCCAGGTGCAGCGCTTCGGCGACGGCTATTCCGTCACCTGCCGAAAGGTGGGCGAGAACGACACGCTGTTCCGCGACTGGCTGCATGAGAGCCAGCGCATGGTGCGCACGACGCGCTACTGGATGCTCGACGAGCGCACGCGCATCGCGGGCTGCCACATGATCCGCAAGCTCGTCGAGGAGGTCATCGCGGAAGAGGGGATCGACGCGTTCTGGAAGTTCTCTTACGAGGCCGTGGAGCACGGGCGGCGCGGGCTTCAGAATCGCATCAAGGCGATGACCATCCCCGGCAAGTACCGTCAGGTGGGCTTCGTGGACGTGCCCTATGCGCATGAGGACGTCCGCGTGCCGTCCGACTTCGCGAAGGTCGATTCCATCATGCACACGCCGTCTGAAATCACGATCCGTGGCGACGGCACATGGCGGCTCGACTTCGAGGGATCGAGCCGCTGGGGCTGGCACACCTACAACGCCCATCAGGTGAGCTTCACCTCCGGCATCTGGGTGATGATGACGCAAACGCTGATCCCGTCGGAGATGATCAACGACGGCGCCGCCTACGGCACCGAATTTCGCCTGCCGAAAGGCACGTGGATGAACCCGGACGACCGGCGCGTCGCCTTCGCCTACTCGTGGCACTTCCTCGTCTCGTCTTGGACGGCGCTGTGGCGCGGCCTGTCTCGCTCTTACTTCGGGCGCGGCTATCTGGAGGAGGTGAACGCGGGCAACGCCAACACCTCGAACTGGCTGCAGGGCGGCGGCTTCAACCAGTATGACGAGATCCACGCGGTGAACTCGTTCGAGTGCGCGGCGAACGGAACGGGTGCGACGGCGGTCGGCGACGGTCTCAGCCACGCCGCCGCCATCTGGAACCCCGAAGGCGACATGGGCGACATGGAGATCTGGGAGCTGGCCGAGCCGCTTCTTTATCTCGGCCGTCAGATCAAGTCGAACTCGGGCGGCGCGGGCAAGTATCGCGGCGGCTGCGGTTTCGAGAGCTTGCGTCTCGTCTGGAATGCGAAGGACTGGACCATGTTCTTCATGGGCAACGGTCACATCTCGTCCGACTGGGGGCTCATGGGCGGCTATCCGGCGGCATCGGGCTATCGCTTCGCGGCGCACAAGACCGGCATCAAGGCGCTCATCGAGGAGGGCAAGCCGATCCCGTTCGGCGGCGATACCGACCCGGAAAACCCGGTGTGGGACGATCTCATCAAGGGCGCGGTGATCAAGCGCGACAAGCAGGCAATCACCACGGAGGAGATGTTCTCCGACTACGACCTCTACCTCAACTACATGCGAGGCGGCCCCGGCTTCGGCGACCCGCTCGACCGCGACCCGCAAAGCGTCGTCGACGATCTGAACGGCGGCTACCTGCTCGAACGCTTTGCCGAGCGCGTCTATGGCGTTGTGGTCTCGGCAGATGCGGCGGGCCTCTATGCCATCGACGCGCCGGCGACGGACGCAAAACGCAAGGCCATCCGCAAGGATCGCATCGCCAGTGCCGTGCCGGTGAAGGAGTGGGTCAAGACCGAGCGCGAGAAGATCCTTGCGAAGACCGGCGCGGGCGATCACGTCAAGCAGATGTTCGCCGCATCGTTCACGCTTGGGCCGAAGTTCGAGAAAGACTTTCGGTCCTTCTGGGATCTGCCGGATAGCTGGCAGCTCACCGAAGACGAACTCGACATTCCTCATTACGGCTCGAAATACTCGATGGATCTGTCCGAACTGCCGGATGTGAAGCTCGTCCAGTTCGTCGAGGAATAGCCGCCGAACGCGCGCCGGTGCCCTCCGCCGGCGCGCCCCCAACCTTATAAGAAATCGAGGAAACGCCATGTCCTACACACGCGCCAAGATCGCCGATCTCATCGACGGCCGCATCGATCACGACACGCTCCACCAGATGCTTTCGATGCCGAAGGATGCGGAGCGCTTCGCCACCTATGTCGACATCCTTCAGGAGCGCCTCTCGTGGCAGGATCGCATCGTCCTGCCGCTCGGCCCGAAGCTTTACATCGTCCAGCGGCAAGACACGAAGGAGTGGAAAACCCGCTGCGAATGCGGCCACGATTTTTGCGACTGGAAGGAAAACTGGAAACTTCACGCGCTTGTCAATGTGCGCGACACGCCGCAGAAGCTTGAGCAGATCTATCCGCGACTTATGGCGCCGACGCCTTCATGGCAGGTGTTGCGCGAATATTTCTGCCCCGAATGCGGCACGCTTCACGATGTCGAGGCGCCCACGCCGTGGTATCCCGTCATCCACGATTTCGAACCGGATATCGACACGTTCTATAAGGAATGGCTTGGAATTCCGGTGCCCGAGCGCGCTGGCGCGGCCTGACGGATTCGAACGCTCGCGGAGAGCGAGCGGGTGCTTGCAGAACATGTTGAAGAGGCGGCGAGCAATCGCCGCCTCTTCAGTTTCTCGCCGAGGCTTCCATGGAGAGTGGCGTCGGCCCGTCAGGCTGCGATCACAAACCGGCCCCGCCATTCCGCTCGAAAGCGGCGCTGATAATGATCTTCACGTCGTCGCCGATGAGGGGCACGTAAGTCTTCACGCCGAAATCGCTGCGCTTGATGGCGCCGGTCGCCTCGAAGCCTACCGTGTACTGCTTGTTGATCGGGTTCGTTCCGGCACCGTTGAACACCGCATCGAGCGTCACGGGCTTCGTCACGCCGTGGAGCGTCAGGTCGCCCGTCACCTTCGCGGTGCGGTCGCCCGTCCGTTCGATCTGCTTCGCCTTGAAAGTGATTTCCGGGAATTTCCCGGCGTCGAGCCAGTCGGCGGCCTTCAGTTCGCCGTCGAGCTTGGCGTTGCTGGTGGAGATGGATTTCGTCGGGATACGGATATCGAGCGAACTTTTTTCGATGGATGCGGGCGCGAGGGTGAGCTTGCCGGAGACGCCGGTAAACTCGCCATACCAGGTCGAAAAGCCCATATGCGACACGGCGAAAAGCACGCGGGTGTGGCTGGCTTCGACCGTGTACGTCCCTTCCTGAACGGCCGCCGGGGCGACTTCGGTCGGAGCTTGGGCGGAAGCCTGAAGCGAGAGCATCGGCAGGGCGACGAACGCTGCGGCTAGAAATTTTCGGCTGATTTTCATGATTCGGTCTTACCTTTTGTTTGATGTTTCAGGCAGCAAGAGAAGAAATTTCTTCGCGCGCGGCGGCGAGCGCGGCCTCGCGCGCATCCGCACCGCGGCTGATGTTCTCTGCTCGGATGATGGAGATGTCGGTGATGCCGATAAAGCCAAGGGCGATCTTCAAATGGTCTTCCTGATGATCGGCCGCCTTCTGTCCATAGGAGCCGCCTCGCGATGAGACGATGAAGGCTTTTTTGCCGCCCGGCAGAAGACCTTCCGGACCCTCGGTCGTATAGCGGAAGGTGCGGCCCGCGATCAGGATGCGGTCCACCCACGCCTTGAGCTGGCTCGAAATCCCGAAATTGTACATGGGCGCGCCGATGACGAGGACGCTCGCCTCAAAAACGGTGTCGAGAAGTTTCGCGCCATCGGCGATGTCGGCCGCAAGCGTGTCGTTCTCTGGCGCCGCACCCTGGAAAACCGCAATGTGAGCCGGCGACAGATGCAGCAGCGGCTCTGCGACGAGGTCGCGATATACCACCTCGATGCCTGGATGGAGCGCGCGCTGGCGCGCGACGGTTTCGGCCGATAGCGCGCGGGAGACAGAATGCTGCCCGAGAACGCTTGAATCGATGTGCAGGAGTTTCAAGGCTGAATTCCTTCCGAGATCGGTTGCATGCGGCTGGCGCCGTATGACGTGACTGTTAAGATAGAGGATGAAATCCAGCGGAACAGGCTATATATTTCGATAAGTAATATCGCTCAGTCGGATAGGTATGCTGGACACTCTCTCGCTCGACCAATTGCGTCTGTTCATCGCCGCCGCCGAGGAGGGAAGCTTTTCCGCTGCCGGCAGGCGGCTCAATCGTGCTCAGTCGGTGATCAGCCAGACCATCCTCAATCTTGAGGCGCAGCTTGGCGTGGCGCTGTTTGACCGGAGGGGTCGTTATCCGGTGCTGACCGACCAGGGACGGATTCTTCTGGCGGACGCAAAAGGCATCCTGCGAGCGACGGACGCGCTTAAAGCGAGGGCAAAAGGGATGGCCGCCGGGCTGGAGCCCGAACTGTCGGTTGTCGTGGACGTGATGTTTCCGATGCGTGTGCTGACAAAGGTCGCCGCGCTATTCGGCTCCGTGTTCCCCGGAACGTCGCTCCGGCTTTACGTCGAAGCGCTCGGCGGCGTCGCCAAAGCCGTCTTGTCGCGCCAGTGTGCGCTCGGCGTGATGGGCTCCCTGACGCTGGAGCGGCCGGAGCTTTTGCGCGAGCGTCTTCTCGGGGTGCGGATGGTGGTCGTCACCTCGCCCCGGCATGCGCTTGCCTCGTTTCATGGCCCGATACCGCGCTGCCTGCTGGCCGATCATCTGCAACTCGTGCTGACCGATCGCACGGACCTGTCGGAAGGGCAGGAATTCAACGTGCTGTCTCCACGCAACTGGCGGCTGGCGGACATGAGCGCCAAGCACGCGTTTCTGCGCGAGGGGCTCGGCTGGGGCAGCATGCCTTTCGATATGGTCGAACGAGACCTCGCGGAAGGCGAGCTTGTCGAAATCGAGCTTCAGGATGCCGATGGCGCCAACTTCATCATGCCGATGTACGCCACTTACCGCACCGATGCCCCACCCGGCCCCGCAGGCCGCTGGCTGATCAACCGCTTGAAGGAGGCGTAGCACGACGGGTGAAGCGCAGATGGCTCTGTTTATTCCATCGCAAGCGAGCCCGCACGCGCTTGCTGTCCTCGGCAGACGGGTGACGGCCGGTTGGGGCGGTAAGCGGGCACGCGAGCACTTCAATGCGATCGTCAAAGCCCACCGCGCCGCACCTCCGCAGGACAGGCGACGACGGCTCAAAGGGGCACAGTTGGCCAGAAGTCTTGTCGGCGCTGATTACGCAACCGGTCGCTCACTGGCCCATACAAGAACGGACAAGCCTATGCTCGGCATAGCAAATCGCGCAAAGGTAGGCGCGACCGATGGGGATCAACCAGCCTTTTGAATCCAATCGCAAAAAAGTAGTTAATTATAACTGGGCATAAACGTCACACCCCCGGCTTGCGCTGCCAAATCAACCTTGGAAATTGACAAGGATTTCGCGCAAAAAACGCAAACGAACGCCGCTATTTCCCAATTTTTGTGTCCATTTTTAGGTGTTTTGCATACGATTTAGACCAAAGTATAGTCCGTCAATGAATCCCTTCCCGCGACGGGCGGATGCTATAAGAAAGGCGGACGGAACGACCCCCTGATTATAGATTTGGAGAACGCCATGATTTCGAGACGGGCATTCATCGGCGGCGCTGCCCTTTCCATAGCCGCGCCTGGACTGCTTCGGGCGCAAGGTGTCCGCACGCTGAAGATTTCTCATCAGTTCCCGGGCGGCACGATCGATCAGGGCGATTTCCGTGATCGTCTCGTGAGGCGGTTCGCAGCCGAGGTCGAGAAGCGCACGAATGGCGCGCTGAAATTCGAGATCTATCCCGGCTCGTCTCTCATGAAGACGTTCGCGCAGTTTTCTGCGCTGCGCAAAGGCGCTCTCGACTTCTCGCTCTATCCCCTCCCTTATGCCGGCAGCGAGGTTCAGGCGCTGAATCTCGGCCTGATGCCGCTTCTCGTCACGTCCTACGAACAGGGCGCGAAGTGGAAGGATGCCCCGATCGGTCAGTCGCTTGCCAAGATCGCCGAAGCCAAGGGCGTGAAGTTCATTACCTGGGTATGGCAGGCAGGCGGCGCTGCGTCGCTCAAGAAGGCGATTCGCGTTCCGGATGACGTGAAGGGCCTGAAGATCCGCGGCGGCAGCCGCGAATTCGACCTCATGCTGACAGCGGCGGGCGCGCAGGTTTCCACCATGCCGTCCAACGAAATCTATCTCGGCATGCAGACGGGCGCGCTCGACGCCGCGTTGACCTCTTCGACGAGCCTTATGTCCTTCCGCGTTGAAGAACTCTGCAATTCCATCACCACCGCGCGCACGGGCGCCATCTGGTTCATGTGCGAGCCGCTTCTGATGTCGAAGGACATCTTCGACTCCCTGCCAGCCGACCAGCAGAAGATCATCGTCGACGTCGGCCAGGAAATGGAATGGTTCGGCACGGCCGAGGCGAAGAAGGACGACGAAGCCATCGCGAAGCTCTACGCGGGTCTCAACAAGACGGTCGTCGACCTGAAGCCGGAAGAGCTTGCGGCGTGGACCAAGATCGCCGAAGAGACGGCCTGGAAGGATTTCGCGTCGAAGTCCACCGAAGCCGCTGAACTTCTGGCCAGCGCACGTTCGGTCTCCTGATGTCGGCGGGCGAGCTTCATTCCGACGCCATTCTGGCGGATCATGGCAAGGTCGATTATTCTGGCGAAAGCATCCTTCGGGGTGCTTTTCGACGGTTCGTCGATCTTCTTTTCAATCTCGCGTCCCTCTCGCTCATCGTCGCCTCGGGGGTTCTGACGGTTGGCGTCCTCCTCGGACACTCCACCGGCCAGGGCATGGTCTGGCAGGATGAGATGGAAGTGTTTCTGGTTGCCGGCGCCGTCTTCCTGTCGGCGGCCGCCGTGCAAGCGCGCCGGGGACATATCGGCATCGAGATCCTTGCGTCCTTCCTTCCACGCCGGGCGAAGGTTGTGCGGGACGTTTTCATCGACACTGTCTCGCTCATCTTCATCGCGTTTATCGCGTGGAAGGCGGGCGCGCTGTTCCATGAAGCCTGGGTTGAAGGGCAGATCTCGCAGTCGTCGTGGGGGGCTCCGCTCTGGATCCCCTATCTCGTGATGACGGTCGGCTTTGCCGTGCTCGCGCTGCAGATCGCGCTGCAGGTTGGCGAGCGGTCGATCATCATGCTGGTGCTGGGCCTTGCCGCCTTCGCGGCGCTGGTTCTGTGGCAGCGTCCGGTGATGCCTCTGCTTCAGGGCTATTCTCCGGCCACGATCGGCATCGCCTACTGCACAGCGACGCTTGTCATCATGTTCTCGGGCATCCCCATCGCGTTCGCGCTGGGTGTGGTCGCGACGATCTTCATGTTCCTTTTCATGCCGCGAGCGTCGGTCGATACCATCGCTCAGAACGTCTATGAAGAGCTGGCGAACGTCATCCTGCTCGCCATCCCGCTGTTCATTCTGAAGGGCGCGGCGATCGGGCGATCCGATGCGGGCAAAGACCTTTACTCCGCGCTTCACGCCTGGCTGCACAAGGTTCCCGGCGGTCTCGGCGTGGCGAACACGCTCGCCTGCGGTCTCTTCGCGGCCATGGCGGGTTCATCGCCCGCAACGTGCTCGGCCATCGGCTCGGCCGGTATCCCGGAGATGCGCAAGCGCGGATATTCGCCCGGTCTCGCCGCAGGTATCATTGCGGCCGGCGGTACGCTCGGCATCCTGCTTCCGCCTTCGGTCACCATGCTTCTCTATGCCGTGGCCGCAGAGGTTTCGCTCGGGAAGCTGTTCCTCGCGGGCATCGGTCCGGGCCTGCTTCTGATCGTGCTTTTCGCGCTCTACGCGTCCTGGAAGTTCAGCCGCGAAAAGCGGCAGGCGCTAGCCGCGGTACAGCGCGGGGAAACGGCAAAGAACGCCGCCATCCTGCACGAGGATCATTATACGCTGCGCCAGAAGATCTCCATGGTCGCCTGGGTGATGCCGTTCGTCACCATCCTCGCGGGCGTCATGGTGGTGCTTTACGCAGGGTATGCGACGCCGTCTGAAACCGCGGGCGTCGGCGCCATCCTTGCGCTCCTCGTGATCGGCTTGATGTATGGCGTATGGCGGCCGAAGCGGCTGATGCCGATCCTGACAGGCACCATGCGCGAAAGCTCGATGCTCTTGCTTATCATCGGGTTCTCGCTGCTGTTCTCCTACGTCATGAGCTATCTGCACATCTCGCAAAGCGCGGCGATGTGGTTGACGTCGCTTGGCCTGTCGAGATGGGAGCTGCTTTCCGCGATCCTTCTTTTCGTGGTGATGCTCGGCTTCTTCCTTCCGCCGGTGTCTATCATCCTGATGACGGCACCGATCATCCTGCCGCCGCTCAAGGCCGCCGGCTTCGACCTGATCTGGTTCGGCGTCGTTATGACCATCGTGATGGAGATGGGCCTCATTCATCCGCCTGTCGGGCTGAACCTGTTCGTCATCAAGAACATCGCGCCCGATATCTCGCTGTCGACGGTCATGTGGGGCGCGCTGCCGTTCGTGGGTCTGATGTTTGTCGGCGTCGTCCTGATTTGCTTCTTCCCGCAGATCGCGATGTTCCTGCCGAGCCTGGTCAGCTAAGTCTTGTGTCGCCTGGCGCGCCTCTGGTGTTCCAGGCGACAGAAACCCCGCTATCGCCAAGCGGAGGCTATCGGCCTCCGCTTTTTTGTTACCGGGCCCGCGAGCAGGAAGCTTGACCGGGAGCGGCGCGCCGTGCTCGCCGCTGCGTCGGTCAACGTTGCCTCGCTCGGGGGCTACTTCAGCGGCACGTATGCGGCGGGCGTAGAAACGAAGCGATAGTTGATACCAAGCTTCACGGTGTCGGCCGTCACGTCGTTCTTGAAGAGCTTCCAGTTATTGTCCGAGTTCCAGGCCCAGTTATTGTTGTCGAGGCTGAAATCGAAGTGTTGATATTCGACTTTCGCCGACCAATTCGGGTTGAACTGGTACTC
>NZ_JASGFR010000046.1:0-26385 GCF_047605405.1 Rhodomicrobium sp.
CCTAGTCCGACATCGTCTATGCCCGCCTTCATCGCCCGGTCGTGAGCGCCAAGCCTCCAGTCGAAATCGGCCTTCTTGCCGCGTGTGTGCACGCTCGCATAGACGTCGCGCTGGTAGGTTTCCTGAAACAATTGAAAGGTGCCGATGCCTATGTCGTGAAGCTTCCGAAAATCCTCCACGCTGAGCGGCGCAAGGTTCACGTTGATGCGCCGGATTTCGCCGTTGCAGACCTTCACCGAATAGAGCGCTTCCAGGGCGTCGAGTACGTATTGGATCCCGTTCGGGTAGGACTCGCCTGCGACGAGCATCAGCCGCTTGTGGCCCTGTTCGACAAGAATTTCGCCTTCCCTGCGAATTTCCGCCGGGGTCAGGGCGCGGCGCTTCAACGTGGTGTTTTCCTTGCTGAAGGCGCAATAGCTACAGGTGTTGGCGCAATAATTGGTGATGTACATCGGCGCGAACAGCACGATCCGCTTGCCGTAGATTTCTTCTTTCGCCCAACGGGCGACGGAGAACAGCTCTTCGATAAGTTCAGGCGAGCGGATCTGGATCAGCGCAGCGACATCGTTGGTCGACAGACCTTTCAGTTCGCGGGCCTTGGCAAGGATTTCGCGGATCAGGCCGGCGTCCTCCGATGCATGTCGTTCAAGCGTCGCAGAAATGTCCGCCGCGTCCAGCCAACTGAGGTCTTCTTTCTCCAGCGAGAACCCGACACGTGGTGCCGTGCAGACTGCGCCCTCGGAATGTTTGGACGCTTGCCTCGTTTTCACGGATTTCTGAGCTTGTAACATTGAGCGCATCCTCGACTTTTGCAGCTCTCGACGAGCTGGGAACAGGAGGCCGGGTCGCTTCCCGGCCTCTTCGTCATGACTCATCGAAGATCGATGATTGAGAGGACATCATTCGCCCGCTGGAATGGATTTCACCGGGATCACATCCTCGGCGACCCATTGAGCCATCTCCTCCTTTGCGACATCCAATGGGATCGTTCCGGGGCCGACTCGCCAAATGCCCTTGAAAAACTCCCAATTGATGAAAGCAAGGGGGATATGAATGACGACGACGAGCAGCGTGGCTGAAATCGCAAACCATAAATGGAGGCTATGCATCCACGCCGTCCCCGCCTTGGGAATGGCGGGGACGAGAAGGAAGGTTACCCAGCCGGTGATCGCCAGAACCCATTGCGCGGTGAGCAGATAGAGATAGATCGGTTTCTGGCCGCCATTGTAACGCCCCTGCGGGGCAAGCTCCTTCGGCCCGAACGGTATGCCGAGTATCTTGCGCGGATAACCGCCGAGATTGCGATACCAGGCGAAAACATTGCGGTTCCATGTCAGCAAGGACTGAATCATGATCAGGGCACGGTCCGGCGCCAGAAGAATGAAACCGACAAGATTGAGGGTGAAGAGAATCGCGACGATAACATGCCAGTGCATGTAGGCGGCCGCCGTCTCGGGGGAGACCCACTTGAAATACGTACAGAGGCCTGTGTAGATCAGGAAGGCCCAACTGGCGGCATTTACCGCGTGAAAGATCTTCTCCGACGGATAATACCGAAGCACAAGCGGCCGATCACCCATGTCGCAACTCTCCAGTTCCAATGATATCCTTCACTTCCGACCAGTTTTTCCAGTCGCGCGGTTTCAGCGGTCCGCTGGGCGCGAAAGACGTGCGCGACACATAGGAGGTGTGCATGAGTTCCCTCATCACGCCTTCAACTGGCTTGGCGTTCATGTCAGCGTAGCATTGCTTGAGCGTAGGGTTATGATGGCAGAAGGCCATCAACTTGCTCTGCTTCTGCAGACGCGCGTCGTCGCGAACGAGGCCGAGTTGCCGAAGCCTGATATACTTATTCCGCTTCAGGATCAGATCGGTGATGGTGTAGCTGGCGATAGCGACTGCGGCGACGACCACGCCGGCGGCTTTCAGGAAGCCGCGGCGGCTCAGCAGGTCGGGCCTTTCGATGTAATCGTAGGGGAGTTTTCCCATTGCGAGCGTTTCCTTTCCCGGATCAGATTTTCAGCGGCAACGGCAGCGCTGGCGAAAGCCAGGACGTGCCCATCGGTTGCACCGGTTGCCCGCCTCCATTCACGCATCCTCCCGGGCAGGCCATGACCTCCACCAGATGATATCTGTTACGGTTGTCGAGGACGCGCTTGAGCGTATCGTTCAGATTCTGCATGGCGCCGTTCACGACGCAGATCTTGAGATCGAACGTTTTGCCGCCGAGTTTGGCGATAGGTACGGGAACGGTGACTTCGAGCAGCGAATTGTCTTCGGCGCGCATGGCGATGATATTGGGATCGTCCAGATCCTTGCCGGAGAGCGCATAATAGGCGGTGCGCAATGCGCCCTCGAACGTCCCGCCGCTATATCCGAAAATCGTCGAACCGCCCGTATAGGTTTCCAGCGGCTTCAGTTCGCGTTCTACTGGCAGCTCAAGTGGATTTATCCCCTTGCGGCGGAACAGTTCGGCAAGATCGCGGCAGGTGAGCACGGCGTCTATATCGGGAAAGGATGGCGTGTCCGCCGGGATCGTGCCGCGCGCCATGTGGTAACGCCACGCTGCGTTATATTCAGGGCGGCTCGCTTCGAAAATCTTGGCGGTGCAAGGCGTTGTCGAGACCATGAATATCTCGCGCGGATCACGCTTCCAGATTTTTTCCGCCGCCCAGGTCTTTCCCAGGGCGCCGCCCATCGGAATCGGCGGTTTGGTCGTGGAGACGTGCGGCGCCACATGGGCGTGAAACGTCTCCATCTTTTTGATCCAGGCCGGACAGCAACTGGAGAAATGCGGTAGCGGATAGTTCGCCATTTCATCGAGGCCCGCGCCTCGCTCGCCGAGCACCCAGTACTGAACCTTTTTTACGAACTCATTGCCTTCTTCGATGATCGTATGGTCGGCCGCCAGATTGACATCGTGAACGGCGAAGCCCGCCTTTTCCAGGGCATTCTGCAACTGGGTCGTGCGTAGTTCGCCGGGTTCTCCGCCAAATTCCTCGGCGATGGAAACGCGGACGGAAGGAGAGGGATGGGCTACGACGAGGTATTTGGGATCGGCGAGCTTCTCAAGGACGAGATCGACGAAGCTCATCTGCTCGATGGAGCCGAACGGACAGTTGATCAGGCATTGTCCGCAGTTGACGCAGGCGTCGACACGTATCTTGTGTGCAACGCCCAGGCTGCCGTCGATGGCATCAGCCATGCAAACCTTGCGGCACGTGTCGCAGCCGACGCAGACATCCTGATTGATCTTTATAATGCCGCGAAGTTCGCCATATCGGTGATTTCCCTCAAAAGCGTGATGCTCGTCGCCCCGCGCGTCGGGAGGCGGCGCGAAAGTTCGAATTTTTGCAACCGTAGGCGCAGCTGGCATTATTTTCCTCCCACTATGTTTATCTGTTTACCCGGTCTCACGGGCATGGAAGCCGGAGGACGCGTAATCAGAACGCGTCATAATATTATCTGATTGGAGAATTGGCGCGCCACAGAGACGCCCGCCTTGCGCAACGAGCCAAGCTATCGGTTAGCCAATGATCCAGCCCACCCACGAATGTCGTTGAGCGCTGCCTCGGCACCGCCGCGGCTGAAGGCCATCATCGGGATAACCAGCGCATGCAACGGTTTAGCCCGAATCCATCATCATGGCCGCTTCCTCTCCGTTTTGTGGGCCGTTTGGACGCCGCCTATCCGAGACGCGCACGGCCTCTAGTATGATAATAAATCAAAACATCATACTCGTGCGCCTGGCAAGAATATTTTGTCTCAATGATCCTTTAGTTTAGCCTGTGGTCGAAGGGGCCGCGGTTGCTCCACGACGATTGCCGGCCGGGGATGGCCGCGGTCGAGTAACGGCCTTGTCGTCATCGAAAGGAGGTGACGGATTGCCTTTCGAGGCACGCCGTACGGTGAGCGTCACAAAGCGAGAAGTTCGCATTCGCTCGAATTTCGATCTACGGCTTGGCAATAGGAGCGCGCCGACAGGCAGAAATCCCACGGCGCGCGTCCCTCGAAGTTATTCGCTAATCGGTGATCTGCTCTTCGGGCAAGTGCATCTCATGCCAGACCGCGTTCAGCACGCCGAAGCCGACCGCGAGTGTTACGCCGAGAATCCATGTAAAATACCACATGGCGCAAGCTCCTTTTCAATAGATCTTGTGACTGTTCGCTTTCACGTGCGCCTCCGTCACGGTGCCGCGCAGCACCTTGAAGACGAAGCTCGTGTAAAGCAAAATGACCGGCAGGAAGATCAGCGTGGAGACCAGCATCACGAACAGCGTGACCTGGCTCGACGAAGCGTCCCAGACCGTGAAACTGGCCTGAGGCTGGACGCTCGACGGCATCAGGAACGGGAACAGGCTGACACCCGCCGTGCTTACGATGCCGAAGATCGAAACGCCGCTTGCGATGAAACCGAGACCCGGCCTTCCGGCAAGGCTCGACACAGCCAGCAGCAGCGCGCCCAGAACACCAAGCACGGGGGCCGCGATAAACAGCGGATAAGCCGAGTAGTTGGCGATCCACTGGCCGGGCACGGTCGCGACCGTTTTCAGGAGCGGATTGGACGGGCCGCCCGTCACCACTTCGCTCGTGATACGATAGCCGTCGAGACCGAAGGCTACCCAGACGCCCGCTCCGAGAAACAGCGCGACGGTGACGAGCGGCAGGAACGACGCAATCCGCCGCGCCCTTTGTTCGACCGGTCCTTCGGTCTTCAGCGCGAGATAGGCAGCGCCTTGCGAGGCAAGCATGGAAAGCGAAACCAGCCCGCATAGCAGTCCGAACGGATTGAGAAGTTCGAACAGGCCGGACCCCTCGTAGAGGATGCGCATATCGGCATCGAGGCGGAACGGAACGCCCTGCAGCAGATTGCCGATGGCAACGCCGAAGACGAGGCTCGGCACGACGCCGCCCGCGAAAAGCGCGTAGTCCCAGAAGCGGCGCCACCCCGGAGCCTCGATCTTGTTGCGGAACTCGAACCCGACCGGCCGAAGGATCAGCGTCGCGAGCACGAGGAACAGCGCGATGTAGAAGCCCGAGAAGGACGCGGCATAAATCGCGGGCCACGCCGCGAAGATCGCGCCCGCGCCGAGGATCAGCCACACCTGATTGCCGTCCCATACCGGGCCGATCGCGTTGATCGCGACACGCCGTTCGATGTCCGTGCGAGCGACGAACGGCAAGAGCGCCGCCGTGCCAAGGTCGAAGCCATCCATGATGGCGAAACCGATCAGCAGCACGCCGAGGAAGAGCCACCAGATCAGGCGCAGGGTTTCATAGTCCACGGGTATTGACATGACGATCCCCTATTCAGCCGGTGCGAGAATACTGGTGCGGTCGGGTTTCTGTTCCGGGCCGGAGGCCGGTCGGAGCGCCCTGACCGGGCCCATGGAGATATATTTCCGCATGAGGATCACATCGACGACGAGAAGCGTCGAATAGAACAGGATGAAGCCCCCAAGCGTGAACAGCACCTGCGGAACGGAAAGCGCGGAAGCAGCGATTCGCGTCGGCAGGATGCCGTCGATGGCCCAAGGTTGACGGCCGTATTCGGCGACGATCCACCCCATTTCGGCGGCGATCCAGGGCAGCGGCCACGAGAACACGGCCAGTCGCAGCAACCATCGCCTATCGAAACGCCGATGGCTCGCGTACCAGAACGACACCGCGAACAGCAGGATGAAGTAGAAGCCGAGTCCCACCATGATGCGGAACGACCAGAACAGCGGCGTGACGTGCGGAACCGTATCCCACGCGGCGCGCGAGATCGTCGCCGCATCCGCGGTTCGCGGATCTGAGACGTAGCGCTTCAGAAGCAGCGCGTGCCCGAGATCGTTTGCGTGATCGACGAGCGTCTTCTTTGCCTCGGCGTTTGTGCGGTCGGCGCGATAGCGTTCGAGGGCGTCGTAGGCAACAAGGCCGCTGCGGATGCGGCCTTCGGCCTTGGTCACGAGTTCCTCGATGCCCGGCAGGGTTTCATTGAAGGATCGTGTTGCGATGAGGCCGAGTGCGCCGGGAATCTTCACCTCGAAGCTGTTGACGTGGCCGTCGTGATCCGGGACCGCGAAAACCGTGAAGTCTGCGGGAGCCTTTTCGGTCTTCCACATGGCTTCGATAGCCGCGAGTTTCATCTTCTGATGTTCGTTGACGACATAGCCGCTTTCATCGCCGAGCACGACGACAGAGAGCGACGCCGCGAGCCCGAACGACGCCGCGACCACGAACGAGCGCTTGGCGAAGGCGACATGGCGGCCGCGCAGCAGATACCAGGACGAGATCGCGAGCACGAACAGCGCACCGACGACATAGCCCGCGCTCACCGTGTGCACGAATTTCGACTGCGCCACGGGGTTGAACAGGAGATCCCAGAACGACGTCAGTTCCATGCGCATGGTGTCGGGGTTGAAGTGCGAGCCGACCGGATTTTGCATCCAGCCGTTCGCGATCAGGATCCACAGCGCCGAAAGGTTCGAGCCGATGGCGACGAGCCATGTCACGACGAGATGGCCGATCTTCGACATCCGGTCCCAGCCGAAGAAGAACAGGCCGACGAACGTCGATTCAAGGAAGAACGCCATCAGGCCTTCGATGGCGAGCGGCGCACCGAAGATGTCACCGACATAGTGCGAGTAATACGCCCAGTTCGTTCCGAACTGGAACTCCATCGTGATGCCCGTGGCCACGCCCATGGCGAAGTTGATGCCGAAGAGCTTGCCCCAGAACTGGGTCATGTCGCGCCAGATCTGCCTGCGCGTCATGACGTAGGTCGTTTCCATGATGACGAGGATGAACGAAAGCCCAAGCGTCAATGGCACGAAGATGAAATGATAGAGGGCCGTTATTGCGAATTGTGATCGCGAAAGGCCGACCGGATCGAGGTCCATATCCGATGTCCTTTAAGGTTGCGGGGAAGGGCGGGCACCGGAAGCGGCGAGATGCGTTTCAAGAACGCGGTCGTCGACCTCCACCCGCAGATCGCCGGAGAAGAGAAAAAGCCGCATGGCAACGATCACGACGAGTTTGACGACAAGCATGGTCGCGATCGCCCGCTGCAGCGGTGTGGATGGACGGACCCCGGCTCGAAGAAATGCGCCGAGTGCCGAAATGATGGGTCGAGATGTCCGTTGATCAGCCGTCATGATGTGCTGTCCAGATCGACCATCCCTGTCGCTGTGAAAGAGGCTCGGCCATGCGCGGCGTGATTGCAGTCGCGCCGGAAGCGACGGCCGGAAAAGGCAGTCGCACCAGCGGGCGCGCAGAATCCCGCCGTCGATGGCGTACTCTTTCGGCTTGAGACAAGGATGGTCCAGGCTGTCGGAACGTTCCGCGGAGAAAGCGGAACGGATCGCTATCCGATTGCAGCCTGAGGCGGGGCTCTCGGCCAGACCAGCTTTCCGCCGCAGAAGCTGACGCATGCCGGCGATGTCAGGGGAGACAAGACATCGACAGACACCGTGCGCGGCGCGATGGCCATGTCACGGGCGGGGATCGCAGACCCGTGCATCAACGGAAGGCAGAAAGCACAGTGAGGCTTGCCGTCATGGGGAAGCGAAACGGGCTCCCCGTTCTGATCGAGCACCCGAATATCGGCCCCCGAACAGATGACAGTCCAGCCATTGGCGAGGGCTCTCTCGGCGAGGCCCGCGGGCTTGAAACCAAACGCCAGCCCGGACACGAGGTTGAGGAGTATCGCAAACAAGCCCAACGCGACGGCCATTTCACGGAGCCTTGCCCCGTGAAGTGGATCGACGCTCGTGTCGTAGGCCCTTCGCATGGTTCTTCCCGGTGGGAGCCGAGAGCCGACCAGACGGTCCGCTCGCCTGCCTCGACCTTGGGCAGTGGCGGCAGAGGCAGCCTTGATCGAAATCAAGCCGCTGTTTACAGTTTCGTGAGCGGCTCCGTCCTTAAGGACGAGATCGGGACGATCCAGTCAGTGAGCGGGTACTGCCTGAGTGTCTTCGCCGGACTTATCATCCGAGCTGGGGTTCAATCGTTCGGCGGCCGTTTTTCCGAAGTTGGCATGACGAGCGAGAGCCAAGGCTCCGAATGCAGCACGCACATCACGATGTACATCAGCCACATGGAACTCAGGAAGCCGAGGTTCCCCGGCGCGGCACACAGTGGTGGTCCCTGCAAGTAAGTGATGAGGGCCATCAGCAGGAAGACCGGCATCGCTGCAAAAGCCATCGACATCTCCGATCCGTCTAGCTTTGCAGCGCGGCCAGCGCTTCGAGAAGCAGGCTCTTGGGTATGACGACCGCGCCTTCGCCGGCACCCGTCTTCTCTTTGACGGCGGCGGCCTCGAGAAGGGAGCTTATGCTTGATCCGATGATGACGACATTGTCGTCAGGTGCGTCCAGAATCGAGGGACACCCGCACCCGCAGCTACCACACCGTGTCGCAAGAACTCGAAACCCATCGGACATTGCGATCTCCCGCTAACCCGAGCCAAACTATAAAGGAAGGTTAACAGATTTGGCGTAACGCAGCCACCGTGACGCCTCCTTGCGAGGAGCGACGAGCGTTCAGATCATCGCGCCCCGAGATACCCGATATCGAGCCGCCGGTCCTCTCGCCGGGTTCGGCTGCAGTCAGACAAGCAGGTCTTCGCTTTCTGACAACGAGCTTTCGTAGAGCAGGGAAACGAGGGTGTTGCGCAAGGTCTGAGCATCTTCGCTTGAGTAGATATCGCGACGGCTTCGCGGTCGCGGAATATCGACTGTGAAAATCCCTTGCGCGGGGCCCGGTGTAAGGCCGAGCACGACGATCTTGTCGGCGAGCAGCATGGCTTCTTCGATATCATGGGTGACGAAAAAGACGGTCTTGCCGCCGGTCTGGTTCCGCCAGAGATGAAGAAGCAGATCTTGCAGTCGTGTGCGTGTGACGGCGTCCAGGGCCCCAAAGGGCTCATCCATCAGCAAGACTGGGGCATCGATGGCAAACGCCCGCGCGATCGCCGCACGCTGGCGCATGCCGCCGGACAGTTTGCTTGGAAGCTTGTCGAAAGAATTCAGAAGCCCAACCCTGTTCAGATGTTCGCGGGCGATTTCTCTGTACTCGGCTTTCTTCCGATTGGCGTTAGCTTGTTCGAGGGCAAGAATGATGTTCTCTCCCGTCGTCATCCAGGGAAACAGGGAATAGTCCTGAAAGACCACGCTCCGGTCGAGCCCCGGCCCGGTGACGGTGTTGCCTCCTACCGCAATACGCCCTCTAGTGGGCGCGTCGAGGCCCGCGAGCAAGCGAAGCAACGTGCTCTTGCCGCATCCTGACGGCCCCAGCAAGCAGACGAACTCCCCTGCCTCCGCCTCAAAACTGATGCTCTTGAGGACGGTTTGCCGCCCATACGAAAAGGAGACGTTCTCAATGACGACTTCGTTCATATCCGCTCCTCCTAAACCCGCCAGCGAAGGAGATGTCTCTCCAAGCGCTCCGCGGCCAATGTGATGACCGTCACCACGATGCCGATGAAGATGATGCCGACGATGACGCGCGCATAATCGGCGAAGTCCGCGAAATTGCTCACATACCAGCCAATCCCGGAGCTGCCGCCAATCACCTCGGCCGCCGTGAGCATCAGAAATGAAAAGCACAGAGCGAGCGTGGCGCCGGTGCAAATGGAGGGCAGCGCCGCAGGAAGCACGACGCGGAACAGCATTTTTCTCGTGCTCAGGTTCAGCACTCTTGCTGAATCGATGAGGCCCTGCGGTACGCTCGACACGCCCGACAGCGTGTTGATGAACAAGGGCCAGAACGCGCCGATGAAGATCACCATGACAGAAGCGGTCTTGAAAGACGGCAGGAAGTGAATGGCATAGGGGATGTAAACGACAGGCGGTATCGTTCCCAGCACCTTGGCGAAGGGGATCGCGGCGCTGTAGATCCGCCCGTTCCATCCGATGATGAGACCGAGGGGAATTGCGGTGACAAGCGCAAGCCCATACCCCGAAACGAGCAGGAAAAGCGATCCCTTCAAGCCGTGCACCATGTCTGGCAGTTCGGTCCAGAACAGCTTCAGTATGGCATCCGGTGGCGGGATGAGCATCGGATCCAGCAGGTTTAGCCGAGCTGTCAGCAGATGCCAGCTCAGGAGAAAAAGAAAGATCACCGCAGATGCATCGCTCAAGGCCGTTTTCCCGACAGTAGATCGGGAAAGAAGAGTGCGAAGGGTGACGATGACTTCGATCGTGCCGGCAAGTCCCAGCACGCGCCAAGCGGTGCCGTCCTGCTGTGGCCAGAGCACGGCGACCGCAAGCAGTGCGAAGGCGGCATGCTGAATGGGATAGAGCTCAGACAGCCAAGCCAACGGACTTCTTGAAGCCGAGCTGGATTCTGTCGGCAACCGGGTTGCCGACGCATCCTCGATCGATGTCATCGCCACGTCCCCTTATGCGTTGTTCGCGTTATAGAAAGCGACCATCTCGGCATAGACCTTATCGGTCGGCTCCTTGGCGACGATCGCATCCAACGCGGATTTGTAGGTCGCCGTGTCGATATGCTCCGCGACGGGGTAAGCTTTGTTGGCGACGTAATCGGAATCGATCATCGCTTGCCAAAACTCCAGTGTTCCCTTTCTCAACGGGTCTGGGTTCGATTCGAAGGTTCTGTTGGTATAGGTATCCTTGCGGATCACATCCTCGTCGATTTTCAGCGCATCGGTGAAGATCTTCACCGTCTCATCCTCATTCGTCCGGTAGAACTTGTATGCCCGGATGAGAGCGGACAGGAATTTGCCGTACTCCTCCTTGCGTTCGTTGTAGTCGGCTGTATTCGCCGTAAGGCGGCAGCATGTGTAGTTGGGATGGAAATCGGCGATATAGTGCGCCACGGATAGGCCCCGCTTTTCCGCCAGCGAAAAATGCGGCGAGAACACGATGCCCGCATCCACTTCGCCTTTCAGAACTGCTTCCACCACCGTGCCGGGTGACGGAAATTCGATCCGGGTGAAGTCCTTGGTCGGATCGAGTCCCGCCTTTTTCAACGCGAGGCGGAAGACCACGTCGCCAGTCGAAAGCTTGACGAGGGCGACCTTCTTGCCGCGGTAATTTTCGAGTGTCTTCAATTCTGACAGACGCTCCGGGCGCGTCAGAATGGCTTGCCCGCCAAGCATCATCCCGCCAAAGATGGTGAAAGGCACCCCTTGGGAAATGTAAAGCAACGGCGCTGCAGACCCGAATGTGCCGATATCCAGTTGGCCGGATTTAAGCGCGATCACGCCCTCGCCAGCGGACTTGAACTGCAGGAGTTCGACATCGAGTCCCTCGTCGCGGAAATAACCTTTTTCACGGGCGAGAAAATGCAGCCCATGCGCGGGTTCAGCGATGAAACCGACGCGAAACTTGCCGCGTGTCGAGGGATCGGCGTTCGCGCGACTAACGAAGGAGGCTGACAGCGTTGAGGCCAGCACCCCTGCACCCGCTGCCGCGAGCAGCGTACGGCGATTGAGTTTGAATTTGCTATCGGAGTCATGCTCGCGGGCGTGATGAAGATGATCGAGAGCGAGTTCCACGTCGCAGTCACACATAAGCGCACCTCTTTGTTCACTGAAAAGCAGAGCGTTGGCAGTGAGGCGTCTCACTGCTGGCAAAGCCTGTTCTTTGGAATTGTCTGAAAAGAAGGATTTTCTCTTCACACGAGAGGTGGCGCGTTGGGTAAGGCGCTGCCGAGCGGTCTGGCACGCGGGATAAAGACGACCGCCGTGTGTCGCAGATCGATGCGCCACGGCTGGGGCAAATCGGCGAAGAACGACGCAGCGGGTGCCGCTAGGGCGGGGTGCGTGAGGGGCAGACAAAAGATGCAAACGGGTTGATGCGCATGCTCAGACGGAGCGGGGCTTCCGTCTTCTTTCGTATCGGGCAAGCCCTTGGAAACGCATAGAGCTTTCGGATCGAGCCCAAATAAATCCTGGATGGCGTTGTCTACGAGCGCAGTCGGCCTCAGCCCTGCGGCGAACACATTCAGAGCGATCAGAACCAGGCAAAGCAACGCCATCAGAGGCCCGCGTGTCTGCAGCCGTTCTCGCGTCGTTTTGGCGGGGAAACGTGGCACTCTGAAACCTGAAATCAAACATAGCCCATAATGTTAATGGAACATATAGAATTGGAACCGTTTTCCAATGTCAAGCACCGCACGCGGCCGGGCAGGCAAATTGATTTTTGGCTATGGAATGCAGGGCGTTGGCATTATCCAATGAGTGGCATGTTGCAAATCGCCTCCTCCTTCCAATTTGTCGATTTGGCTCGAACCGTCACCCGCGAAAGCGGTTGGAAGTCGCGCGGCGGCGGAAGCTTGAGCCCGTCGAATTCCTTGACAGGCGGGCGTTGCTGCTGTCCTGCTGAAAGCGCGCACGGTGTTTCGGATGCGGCGCATCCGAGCTGAAACGGGAACGGGGAATGGCCTTTCGCCTGAAGCCCCGACCGCCCCCGCGACTGTGAGCGGCGAGCAACTTCCATCATGCCACTGGCAAGGCTTCGGCCCAGCCGGGAAGGCGGAAGATTGCAGCGACCCGCGAGTCAGGAGACCGGCCGAGCGCATGACGTCAACCTTTCGAGCCGTCGGGTGAGACGGCAGAGGAAAAATCCATGCATATCGAACCCGGTCTTGTTGACAGCGGGAAAATCTGGCTGAGCTATGCCACCGCGGCAGGCGCAGGCGGCTACGCCTTGAAACTTGCGTATCAGGAGGCGCGCGAACGTGGAGTGCTGTCTCTGCTTTCGCGAAGCGCGGCAACAACCGCCCTCGTGTTCTCCTTCTTCGAGGTGCTGCCGCATTACCCCGTCGGCGTATCCGAGGTACATCTCATCCTCGGCTCAACCTTGTTCCTGATCTTCGGCGCAGCGCCGGCGGCCATTGGGCTCGCGCTCGGCCTCCTGGTACAGGGCTTGTTCTTCGCGCCCTTCGATCTGCCCCAGTACGGCATGAACGTGACCACGCTGCTCGTGCCTCTGTTCGGCATCAAGGCGGTGGCGGGCCGCATCATCGCGCCCCACACGCCCTATGTAGAGCTGAAATACCTGCAGGCGCTCGCCCTCTCGACGACCTATCAGGCGGGCATCGTGGCTTGGGTTGCGTTCTGGGCTTTCTACGGCCAGGGCTTCGGAGCGGAAAATTTCACCGAGATCAGTACGTTCGGCGGCGCTTACATGCTGGTCATATTGGTCGAACCGCTGGTCGATCTCGGCGTGCTCGCCGCCGCCAAGGCACTACACCACCTGAGAGGCAACGCCCTTCTGGAGCGTCGTCTCTACGAAGGCGTTTGAGTCGACAAAGAGGCGCTTTCGGGCGCCTCTTCTCGGTTTGGCGTCTCAGTGTCCATCGCGAGGGACGATACTGGCGAAAGGTTCAGCGCCATGACCGTGCGAGGTTTAGCCTAAGCCGAAGCGGCCTCACGAAGCGTTCCGCTCTCAAGCCTCACCCATCGGTTCGCCACTTTCGCAAGGAAAGCGCGGTCGTGCGAAACGATGACCATCGCCTGCGGCAGACTGTTCAGAATGTCGACCAGACGCGTTTCAGTCTCCGCATCGAGGGCGGTCTTCTCATATCTCGTAGCGATGCGTCGAAACTGTTTGAGCTTTGAGAAGCAGCATTCGATCAGGTGGCGCTGGGCATAGAGATGTTTGTCCAGCGGATGTTTTCTTGCGCGCGAGGGATTGTTGGGGATGACCGCCACGGCGCCTTTTCGGCGATGGCGTCGCGCAGACGATCGCTGTCGTAAGCCGTATCGGCCATGACAATGTCGGCAGGCAGTCCCTCGATCAGAGGCGCTGCCTGCGGCGCATCGCCTTTCTGGCCTGCCGTGACCATTCGGTCACCTTTCCACCCCAAGTTTGCCGTTCCCCTTGACCAACGGTAACGCCAAAAATTGGTCGTTCTCATTCTCCAAGTCTCGGAAAGCTGCACTGCTGCACCTTTATGCCGCTATGAGCAGAAAGCTGAACCGTGCAATCGCGGCCGTCAATCCGCGCAAAGATCAACTCCATTTGCCCGCGCGAGTAGAAGCACGGATCGCCAGCGCATGACTCGACACGCTCTGAAATAATGCGGTGGAATGCAGCCAGACGCCCAAGACTTCCGCCAATCTGGTAGTGTCGCCCCCCGCATTTGGCCGCTACGGATAACTGGACTTATGATGAGGTGAGTATAATTGAAGCCAGCTTTCGAGAGATACTGAAGGTGATCGGGCCTGAGATCGGCTGACGAATGTTTCGGCGAGCCCTTTATGAATAGCGGTTAAATCGGGTACTTCTTCTGAAACGCCTTCCGATATTCCGCGTAGTTGGTCATGCGCTGGAAGTGCTTGGTCGCCCGTGTCCCCCAAGCTAAGTTTTCCGCCAAGGCTTCTCCCCGTCTCGTTAGTTCGTGTGGCTTTGTTGTACCAATCTCGGGTGATTTCTCGCCTTCGCCATTGTCGTTCGAGTCCATTTTGAAGCTTCTCCTTTATTCGCCTGACAAAGCTCCTCCTGAAGCCGCATGAGCTCTTGATCATCGAAGTGCTGCCGGTTTATGACATAAATCATGTTTTCCCGTATGTCCGGTTGATCCGGGGGCTTCAATCAGCGCCGCAGACGGCGCTTCTCCTATGCGTGTTTGCGCGGGCGCCCTCCTTTTCGGCCATTTTGCCGGGCCGCCGCGGTCTTGGCTGCCGTTGAAGCCTTGCCTCCTGCCGATCCGAGCTGTGCTGCGATCCAGCGCTTCGAACCGAAAACACCATGCATGAGTGCGGGCATATACACATCCACGTCCAACCGTGGCCAGTGCAGCCCCAGACCAGCAGGAGTGAGCTCGATCTCGGCAAGATCATCGGCCTTGGCGTCAGCCAGCCCTTCCAGCAGATGCACCGGCACCATGACCGTGACGCCAGTGTTAAGAGTGACGACCAGTCGTCCCTGCCGCCGGTCATACTCGGCCGCGACGGCATAGCCGTCTTTTCTAACTTGTTCTCCGCGGGCGGTGGCCGCGATGAAGTCTTGTTCAGAAATCTCCATGAATTTCGCTCCATGCCAGGCAGAGGGTTGTCAAGCGGTCCGCCAGGTTTTTTTGAATCCAGCTAGCCATCCGGTGGTCGAAACCGTAGGCTTCGCGCAGCGTCGGCGGACCACTTGGGCAGTTCAGGACAAAAACCGCCTCGCCTTCGGCGCCGATGACGTGTACGTGGCCCGGACGATGGTCATCGGTATAGATCACGACCCGCAAACCCTTGAGACGAAGAATGGTCGGCATGACGCTATTCTATCAAAAACCTAAGCGCTTGGGAAGCTTTCTGCCGCGCGCGGTTCCTCGTGGGGTCAACTCAGAAAAGTGCTGGTGCGCCACCGTCCTCTCGCAGCACGCGGCTTCTATTTTTTGGCGGCTGGCTCTTCCATACCAAGGACGGCCTGCGCCATCTGGCGGCTTCGACGGTCAAAACAAGTGCCCCGGCTTATACGCGTCCTCGCCCTCGCTGTTTCTCGTTGATCTGCTCGAGCCGTTGCAGAGTTGCTCCACGCGTTACTTGCGCGAAGGCTTCGGCTTCTTGAAGGGTGATAGGCTTTATGAACCACATGTCGCCCTGTTCGAGCACGATTGCCGGGCGACCGTCCTTCAGCGTTCGCCGCCCGCGATAGACGAACGGCCCGCGATCTGTCGGCGAAAATAGCCGGTGCGGCGGAAAACCGGGGCTGCGCGAGGCGCGGTCGTTGCGCCGCGCGATATAGCTGTCGAGTACATCTTGCCGCTCAGCAAGTGCCGCTTGTCTCTGCGCCTCAAGGCTTCGATCTTCAAGCGTGATCTGAAGGCCTGAGACCGCGGCCGCCTTGACGACCGCCGCCTTGAATTCCGCCGATCCCTCGATCCTGAGCGGTTGGCCTCCGAACCGCGCCGCTCCGAGATCGATGGCGAGATAGGCCGCATGAATCGAAATTTCGGGCACGTAGATCCTGTCGGCACTGTCGATCGCCTTGCCGCCGTCGCGCAGGTAGTAGATCGATGAACCGTTCTTCAGCACATAGGGCTTCAGGTGGCTGTAGACGATCCGCCGCGCATCCGCGCCGCTCGGGGCCGAGATGAAGGCGGCGTTGATTGCCTCTCGCTCCCTGTTGCGGCGCTGAAGCAACGCCGCCGCGTCGCCGTCGCCCTGTTGCGCGGCATGCGCCAGATACTGGTCGAAGCTCCATCGCGGCCAAGCGCGGCTGATGGCGTCCTGCTTCTCGGACATCTCCTTCGCGATCTGTTTCGCCTGCTGCGTCATCTCCTCGCGAAGCCTTTTCAGATGGTCGAGCCGACCTTTCGGCGGCCTTTTGTTAGCGCTCCTTGATCGCAAACGCTTGTAGGTGTCGAGCACCGGCTGAAAGGCGTCGTGGGCTTCCTTTCGGATACTCTGGAACTCCTTCTCGCGCGCTCTTCGCTTCCTGATGCGGTCGATGCGATATTGCGTCCAGAGGCGGTCATAGGCCGGATCTCGTTTTAGGGCTGGGCTTGCGTGGCTGGTCACCAGCGTCTGCTCGTTGCCCGGAAACGGCCCGAACCGCTGCACCAGTTGACCGATGCCGAAGGCGCGATCGACGGTGCTGGCGCGGATGCGGCGACCGTTTTCATCTTCGATGCATAGACCCGCGCCGCGCTGCCTGAGGGCGAGCTTTCTCGCCTCGAAGCGACGATGCACCTCCAGCCAGTCCGCCGCGCCCTTGAGCATCGCGATCCCGACGCCCGTTTTCTGGAGGTCCGCCCGGAACTCGCGCGTAACTTCGATCGGCTGCGGATCGGTGGAGCGGCCGTGGTTCGTGCGAACGAGGCCGAATTCCTTCTCGAGCCGTTCGCACTCCGCCATCAGCTTGCGCTGATCGAAATACGGCTCGTGCATCCGAAACGTCGTCGGATGGATCTTGTTGATGGCGATGTGCATGTGGAGGTGGTCGGTGTCGATGTGGACCGCCGACATGCGTTGATGCGCTTCGAGCCCGATGGCGGCAACGAGCCGCTGCTCGATCTTTTCCAGCACCTCATCGCTGGGCCGCTCATTGTCTGCAAAGCTGACGACGAGGTGGTAGGTCTTGTCGGCGCTGGCCCGCGTGTTCTGCTTTTGCGTCGCAATAATGTCGGAGAGCGCCCAGTCGGGCTCGTCCGTCCCGCAATTCGTGATCCCGATGCCGCCGACGCGACCGCCGGCGCCCGCCTTGTCGAGGATGTAATCGGACAATCGCTCGATCACCTCTTTCCGGCGCGCGCCCTTCGGGCCGAGGATGTAGGTCGCAAGTCCCGTATAGCTCGACGCGACGCCCCGCTTCACGCGCTTGGCGATCATCCTTCGCGCTCTGACAGGATGCTCGCGTTCACCGCGGCTTCGCGTTCGAGCGCCGCCCGGAGTTCCGCTTCGGGCATCATCTCCAGCTTTGCTGCCTCGAGGATGATCGCCCGCCGCAAGGTCCCGATGATCTGTGCCGCTTCATCCGGCACGCTCAGAAGCCGCGATCTTCCCCAGGCGGAGAGGCTCAATCCCTCGGCATCGGCCCGCTCCTTCAGGGCGTTCATTTCAGCCTTCGTCAGCCTGATCTTGAGCATGAACGTCCGGTTCTCGTTACCCATCGCTTGCCTCGCAGTTTGTCAAAGGACATACATCTTCAATGATCGGCCGCACTGTCGCGCGGTCGCCAGAAAGCTCATTTGCGGTGGGACATTCGTGAAAAGAGCCCTGAGTTTCCGTAGGGCTCTGTTGTCCCACTTTTTCTGCTAAGTGCTTGTTTTGTCGCGCTTGTTCGACTCCCCTAGGGGGCGCCATTCCCGAACAAAAGAGAGCTGCGGGCGGAGTCTTGCCGGGCTCGGCCGAAGCGGCTCCGGCGAGGATCGCGATTGAGCCGGTGATGCGGATTTCCTCATCCTTCACAAACACTTCGCGCATGAGAAGCCGGGCGCAAGGCTAGCGGAACTCGGGCGAGCCGCTGCGGCGCCGCCAGTTCATCGACCATGTAGGCAATAACAAGCGGTCGCCCAGGGAATTCGAGATACCGAGCTTATTCTTGGCTTTCCATTTCCCCGGGTGGATGCCGGTCTCCGACGGCAAAAGCGGGAAGCTCTCGCCGCGAGGTCCGATTCTGTATCACATATGCAACAGTGTGAATGGCCAGACGACCTGCCTTGAACCCTCGGGAGCGTAAGGCGGCCGTGGACGCCCCCAAATTCGGAATCTCCCAGCGTGCCCCGCGCCGGAAAGTTTTGTCTCTTCCAACCCCTGAAAACGTTTATCAACTCCTGTTCTGCGCAAACGAGCGGATTTCACCCTGGGGCGGCGTATAAGCCTTCCCACGCTTCAAATAGCATCTGCAAATATGCTGGCCAAGCTTTGATATTTGACTAAATCAATGGATATTTGAGTATTTGCGCGAGGGTGCTTTCCAGACGTTGTCCGGTGTAGCCCCTCGGGGCACACTAAATTGGGCAGGGCTGGGGCATGACAAACGAGAGCAAAATCTCGTGGGGATTCGTATTCCCAAAATTTGGGCAACGGCAGAGTGGCCGCGCAATCGGCGTGGCAATCGCGGGCGTTGTCGCATTCGGTTCTTCGTTCGCGTACGCGGCCAACGAGGCGACGGCAAACGTTCAGGAGGCGCAGCCATCAGCGGCGACGCCAGCCTCGGGCAATGCGGCTGCCTCAGGGCAGGCGGCTGCCACCATCGCGGATGTCGTCGTGACTGCGACGCTCACCGAGGAATCGCTTCAGAAGGTTCCGGTCGCGGTTACGGTGGTGGACGGGAAACAGGCCGAGAAAGAAAACCTCAATAACATCAACGATATTTCGACAATCGTTCCGAGCCTGAACTTCCGCGATGGCGCCTCGAACAAGGATCAGGGGCTTTTCATTCGCGGCGTTGGTACGGTGACGACTTCGCCGGGCGCGGAACCCTCGGTTTCCACAGTGGTGGATGGCGTCGTTCTCGCGCGACCGGGGCAGGCCACTCTCAACCTCCTCGACGTCGACCGCATCGAGGTGCTGCGCGGTCCGCAAGGCACACTCTTCGGCAAGAATTCCTCCGCAGGCGTGGTCAGCGTCACCACCGCGCAGCCGACAGCGGATCTGCACGGATATGTGGACCTATCCTATTACGACAAGAACGAAACCCGTCTGAAGACCGCCGTCTCTGGCGCGATCGTTCCCGGCACTGTCAACGGCCTCTTCGGCGTGATCCTCAGCAACTACGACGGCAACGTCACCAATGTCTTCAATGGCGATACGGTGAACGGCTCATCGCATGAGGGCTTCCGAACGAAACTCGAAATCACGCCATCCAGCGATTTCAAGGCTCTGGTCGCGGTCGATTATCTGCATTCGCGCGAGACCAACCCCACGGGCGTCGTTACAAGTTCGACCGTCTCCTATCCCGGCGGCGTAAAGACCCCTTATCCGGCCTTCGGAGGCATCATCGCACCGGTCGTGCCGTCGAGCGATAACCGCTCCGTCAACATAAATACTCCCACCCATGCTGACGACGACAACGGCGGCGCGTCGCTCCAACTCGACTGGAACGTTCTTGATCACACAGTTACATCGATCACGGCGTATCGCTTCTGGAACAACTATCAGTATCAGGATCAAGACAGAACTTCAGTCCTGACAGCCGCTACGCCGCAACAATCCGACGTTGGCAAAGTCAACTTCGATCAGTTCTCACAGGAACTGAGAATTGCATCCCAGAAGGGGCAGTTCATCGAGTATGTGGGCGGCCTCTATTATCTACACGCCGCAGACAGCGAAACCTACAGACGCACGACGACCCAGGTCGGCCCGGTAGTAAACCGCGGCTTCGCCTCATATGGCATCGAAAGCGATAACATCGCGGCGTTCAACGAGAACACCGTCAACCTGACCTCGTCGCTGCGCGCCATCGCAGGCTGGCGCCTCATCGGCGATAATCTCAGCTATCACCACACACGCACGAGCACGAATGCCGCCGCCGTTCCCGGAATAGCCGTTTCCTCGCCTTATACGTCCGATGAGGTGTTCAAATGGGGCTATGCGGACCGAGCGGGGCTCGAATATGACGTGACGCCCTGGGCGACGACGTACGCCACCTATTCTCACGGCTACAAGGGGCCGGCCTATAACGTGTTCTTCAACATGGTGCCGGCAACGCAGGGCAAGGTGCTCGATCCGGAGACGTCGGAGTCCTTCGAAATTGGCGTGAAGACCAAGCTGTTCGACGACCGTCTCGTTCTGAACGCCGCTGCATTCCACACCGATTTCGAAAACTTCCAGGCCAACTTTCCGAACCTGATCGGCGGCACGGTCGTGACGAACCTCGTCAACGCGGGCACGGTAACGAGCCAGGGCGTCGAAGTCGACTTCACCGCGAAGCCGACGCAGAGCATCACGCTGAGCGGCGGCGTCGCCTATACGGATGCGCGCATCACGAGCACGGATATCGTCGGCAGAAACTGGCCGATCGAAGGGCAGGTTGTGCCGTTCACACCGAAATGGAAGGCAAACGTCAGGGCGGATTATGTGCTGCCGCTCAACGACAAATACGACATCGATTTCGGTGCGCGCGTGCGCTGGCAGAGCGATGTTCAGTACGACCTCGCACAGTCTCCCGACACGATCCAGAAGGCTTTCGGGATCGTCGACGCAGATATCACGCTCACCAACAAGGATGACGGCTGGAAAGTCGCTGTCATCGGCAAGAACCTCTTCGACAAGTCCTATGCCTCGTACCTGCAAAGCTCGGCTGCCACGGCTGCCCCGGGCACGGCGGGCTACCTCTATCGGTGGGTTCCGCGTGACGACAGCCGATATTTCGGCATCAACATCCGGAAAGAATTCTGATCTCCCGCTGCGCGCCGGCTCTTTTCGAAGGGTCGGCGCGCTGAGCCTCCGAGGCGTCCACCGTGTTTTTCTCCAGGCAAAATCTGTTGCTTCTGCTCGTCATCACGGGCGGCGTCCTCAATTATGTCGACCGCCAGATGATCGCCATTCTGAAGCCGCTGCTCGAAAAGGAGCTTGGCTGGAACGACGCGGACTACGGCAATCTGTCCGCCATGTTCCAGTTTGGCGCGGTGGCTGCATTTCCCTTTGTCGGTTGGCTGGTGGATCGCCTTGGCCCTAAAGCCGCGAATCCTGTTGCCGTCGGAGGCTGGAGTCTCGCGGCAGCAGCACACGCGTTGGCGTGGTCCATGCCACAATTCATGGCAGCCCGCTTCGCGCTCGGGAGCACCGAAGCGATGGGCACCCCGACTGCCATCAAGACGCTCACCTTCCTATTTGAAGCGCGTACGCGATCGGTCGCGCTGGGGGTCATGAACGCCGCCAGTTGTCTGGGAGCTATCGGAACGCCTCTGTTCATCCCATTTTTCGGACTGGCGCTCGGCTGGCGTGCCTGCTTTCTCCTTGCAGGCGCGCTGGGGTTAGCCTGGTGCGTTGTTTGGTTTTTCGTCGCGAACCGCGTGAGTTGGCGTGCACCCGAAACAGTATCGGAGCCGACACGGGGGCAAATCTCGTGGCGAGAGATCCTTGCCGACAGAAGGACCTGGGCCATCGCCGGAGCCAAAGTGCTGTCAGATCAGGCATGGTGGCTGCTTCTGTTCTGGGGCCCGGACTTGCTGCACCGAACCACCGGGCTTGGAATCGCGGAACTCGCCATCCCGCTCGCCGTCGTGTACATCGCCGCGGCGGTCGGCTCTCTCGCGGGCGGCGCGCTCCCCGCCGTGATCGCGGGAAAGGGAAGTCTCGTCTCGGCCCGCAACCGGCTTCTGACGATCTCTGCTCTGGCGGCGGCCACAATGCCGCTCGCGCTTGTCTTCGATAGCGTTTGGGGAATGGCGCTCGTTCTCGGTTTCGTGCTCGCCGCGCATCAATGTTTCTCGGTCAACCTCTTTGCGACCATCACGGAGGCCGTTTCTCCTGATCGCATAGGACGAGTGACTGCCGTGGCCGCCCTTTGCGGCAATCTCGGCGGCATGCTGCTTCTCTGGCAGACGGGACGCATCCTTTCCGGCGGCGCGGGATATCTGCCGGTGCTGCTGTTTTCCGGCGCTGCCTATCTGCTGGCGCCGCTATGGCTTCGCGTCTTGCTCCGAGCGAGGCCGTCGAGAGCGCAAGAGCCTCTGATCGGCGCAGCCTGATCCGGTCATTTTGGCGCGGCTTGGTTTTCGACCGGATGGAACGGATCGAGCAGGCGCTCGACATCGCCCACAAGCGCTTCCGTCGCACGGTGAACCGCCTCGCGAAATGCCACGACCGCTTGCGGCGACGGCCCGAGATGATCGGGTTCGATCAGCGCGTAGCGCAGGCTCACTGTGGGCCGGAAGCGGCGTACCTGAAGCCCGAGTCTGGCAAAGAGCGGTGCCGTGAACGGTTCGGCGATGGTCACGCCGAGCCCGGACGCGACCAGGCAATATGCCGGAAACGACATCTGCGTTTCGACGCGGCGCTCAACTGAAACGCCGTCTGCCCGAAAAGTTTCATCGATCGCGTCCCAAAGCGCGTCCGTTTCGTGCATCGGGCCGATGAGGCTTTCGCCCTCAAGGTCGGTTGACTGGATGATTTCGCGGTCGCCAAGCCGGTGGCCGGCGGGGAGCACGCAAAGATATTCCGCATGGACGAGCGACGAGAGCCCGACGCCTTCTTTCGGCGATGTCCAAACCCCGAGGCCGAGATCGGCCTGTCCGAGAAACACGCGGTCTTCAATGCCGCGCTGATCACGACATTCGATGGTGATCTTGATGTCGGGAAAAGTTTCCTGAAAATCGATGATCGCGCGGGGGATTACGGAGCCAGCAAGCGCGGGCAATGCAGCGATGCGTAGCGTTCCGACGGGATGAGCACGAATGCGGCGTGCTGCCTGCTCCAGCAGGTCGAGCCCGGTGAAACTCCGCCGCACGGCTTCAAAGAACATCTGTGCCCTGGGCGTTGGCGTGAGCCGACGGCCCTTGCGCGAGAACAACTCGAAACCGAGGTCTCTTTCGAGGTCCGCTATGAGGCGGCTCACTGATGGCTGGCTTATGTTGAGCATCGAGGCGGCTGTGGTGACACCGCCGGTCAACATCACGCTTCGGAAGGCTTCGATCTGGCGCATCTGCATGCGCTCATAGTATGCGCGAATATATCTCCAAAGCAATTCAATTTGACTAATTCAGTAGGCATTAGAATTATGGGGCGACGAGGCGGTGGCAACCGAAGCGGCAGTCGGCCTGACGACGGGGTATCAATGCTTAATCCTACCCGAAACAGATATCGCAACGAGCCTGCCTTCGACGAGGTGGTCGCGGCGCATCCGGATTTTCCTCGGCTGATCGCCTTGAAGATCGATGTCCAGCGGCGCGGCGTGCTTTACACCGAGTCCGCTTTCCGGGCAGTCGATCCCGAAAGACATCAACTGTACACGTGGGGCGGCGTCCACTATCCGCATTCGCTCCTGTTGCGGGACGGAACGACAGTTCTTGCGAACCCTCAGCCGGAAGAGCGCGATCCTTATCGGGTCGAGTATAGTGAGGGGCGTTTCGTCCTCGTGGATGAAGGCGAAATCATCGAAGAAGTGGAGATCTGGCCGAGGCCCAGATACTACGACAAGAAAACGAGTTCCGGCCTTCTGATGAAGGAGGTCGTTTCAGCGCGCCCCCAGCGTCTCGACATCTTTGCGAGCGCCTTCTGCCACTTTGCCCATGCCGAAGATAACGGCTGCAAGTTCTGTCCGCTTCCTGCGCACCATCGTCAATTGCGCGAGACCTACGACCTGCCGACCCGGCTGAGGGCTCATGACGTCAAGGAATGCATCGCGGAAGCGCTGAAGGAGCCCGGCCGGTTCACGAACATCCATATAACCGGCGGTTCGGTGGTGAAGGGAAAGGAAATACTCGACGCGGAGCTTAGTTACTACATCGACTTGCTGAAGCACATCGGAGAGCTTTTCTCGACGCCGAGGTTTCCAAGCCAGCTCCTCGCAACCGCCTACAATGAGAAGCAACTTGCCCGGCTTCGTGAGGAAACTGGGCTTGGAAGCTTCACGGCCGACATCGAGGTGCTGAACGAAGAAAAGTTCAACTGGATCTGCCCCGGCAAGGCGCACTGGATCGGATATCGGGAATGGAAGCGGCGCCTCGTCGACGCGGTAGGTGTTTTCGGTCGCGGAAATGTCGGAACCGGCATCGTCGGCGGCGTTGAAACCGCTCCGCCCCATGGCTTCACTTCGGAGAGGGACGCGCTCGAAGCGACGCTTTCGGAAGCAGAGGATCTCGCCGAGAAGGGCGTTACCACCGTTCACACCGTCTGGGTGCCGCAGAAAGGCTCGGAATTCCACGAGTTGAAAGCGCCCTCGCTCGACTATTTCATCCGCCTTGCAAAGGGACTGCAAGGCCTTCGCGTGAAGCACGGGCTTTCCGTTGATTTCGACGACTATCGCCGCTGCGGCAATCACCCCGACAGCGATCTGGCCCGGCTCCAGTAGTGCAGGTGAAGTCAAGATGAGCCTTGTTCTCAACGCGGATGTCATCGCTCTTCTGGAACATCCGGATACGGTCCGAATTCTTGCGACAGTCGACGGTCAGGGCGTGCCTCATGCTGTTGTCAAGAAGTCGATCCACCTGGGCGATGACGGCAACATCCATTATCTCGAACTCCTGGAGACCTCGGCCACCAATCGCAACATGGTGCGGAGCATCTGGTTCGACGGGACGGTTGCGATCACGCTCGCAAATCCTGATGGACGGTCGGCGCAGATCAAGGGCCGGCCCGTGAAGGCGCACATTACGGGACCGCTTTTCCTGCATCATTACAACAGGCTGAAGGATATCGATGCAGACGCCGAACTCGCCGCAGTCTGGATCATCGAGCCGCGGCTTGTTCTCGATCAGACGTTCGCGGCGCGGCGCGATGCGGAACGGGCGAGCCATCCGCACTTCGCCCATCTCGATCGATTGCGGCGATGAGCGCGTAATGATTTCCCCTCTCATTCTGAAACCTCAGAACAATAGAAGTTCTGATCTTCACTTTCTCCGGGGCGCCATTTGCCTTTAACAGGCTGAAACCTCAGAACTTTCTGCAAAATCAGTGACTTGCTCGGCTTCCGCAGTATCAGCATGGCATTGATCATGGGCGTCATCAAGGGCAAGACCGGCGTCTACTCTGCCCGGCAGAAGGTGCCAAAAGGGCTGGAAGAGCGCGTCGCGCAGGTCGTGGAAAGCGACAGGCCGAAGCTCCGCCGCGAAGGCGACGGCTCGAGGTGTAGAAGCCTGCGCGCGTCTCGAGGACAAGTCATCAGATCGCGAGCCGTGGACGCGCGAAGATCTTCACGGGCTCTTTGCATCTCCCGTGTTCCGCCAGGTACGCCTTTTGAACGGGTGATGAAGCCGCAACGCACCTGGCCTGACGCCCACGTGGAGAGAGCAGCACGTGGATGCAACCTCCTGACAGAAGGAGAGCGCGCCCCATAGCAATGATGGGCGTTAAAGTCGCTGCGGCACCCTGACTCGATTCGTGTGCTGATTCACGGTGCTGCCGACCGCACCGGATTGACGATGTTGAGCCCCGCGAAATCCTTCTCGTTGTCCGTGACGACGACGCAGCCGTTCACCTCGGCAGTGGCCGCGATGATCATGTCGAGCGCACTTCTCGGCCGCCCTTCCGCCTTGCCGTCCGCCATCAGCCTCGCCCATGCGATCGCCGCTCGCTCGTCAAACGGCAGAACACGGCCTGCGAACAAGGCCGCAGGCCCCTCTGCTCCCTCGAACCACACCTCGAGCTGCGCTCTGCGCTTGCCCACCGGCTTCGCGAGAATGCCGCGCCAAATCTCCGCGATGGTGAGCGAGGCGATGAAAAGGTCTTCGTCGGCCTGCTCGGCCATCCACGCCATGAGCGTTTCCGACGGCTGGGGCTTGACGAGATTGGAGATGATGTTCGTGTCGAGCAGCCAGGGCATCAAAGATCGACCGCGCGGCCGTCCTCGCGGCTGCGTTCAAGGTCGAGATCCGCACCGACGAGCGGGGAGCGGCGGAGCGCCGCGAGAATGCCGCCTTTTTTCGGGGTGCCGCCGAGGCTCTCAGAGATTGTGGCACGAAGGCGCGATGCTTCTGGACCGCCTTCCGCGAGGCGACGCGCCAGCGAGCGGATGAGGTCGCGGTCCTTGTCGAGCCCGAGCACCTCGAAACGAGCGATGCCGCGCTCGGAAAGCCGTGAGCGGTAGGTCTTGATTGCTCGACGCTGTGAGTTGCTGGCCATGACGCATTCCCCTCTCGTGTAACCGGTAATATAGCCAGACATTGCCATTGCAACAAGGGGCAACGCATTTCAGACCCCAGCGGGCACAGCCGTGCCGGTCATATCCAAACAGCGGACACGCCGCATTGTCCCAAGGTTAAGCCGAAGGAAGCGGCGTAGTAGACGCGGGAGATGCATAGTCTCCGCAGGGACACACCTGCGCCTAGATAAAA
>NZ_JASGFR010000047.1:0-25761 GCF_047605405.1 Rhodomicrobium sp.
AGTTCATCCCCTGCTTCACGCCAGACGAATGCGAAAACTACTTCACCGCTGCGGGATATGATGCAACCTGATCGGATTTCGCTCTTGCGGCGCTGCTCAAGGGAGCTATGCGGTTTGCGTATCCTTCAATCGGGTAAAATACGCAGCTTATAGTAAATCGGTCGCTACCGAACAAATCCAAGCGCGCCCAGCACTGTGGCGAATTTCGCTTCGATTTCCGCAGCCTCATCGAGCGGCAGGGATCCCGGAACGATTCCTGCGCCGGCGAACAGTTTTACCGATTGTCGAGCGACGTTGGCGCAGCGAAGTGCAACGGCCCATTCGCCATCGCCGGATGCGTCCATCCATCCGACAAATCCCGCATAAAGCTCCCGATCAAAACTCTCTATGCTATTTATCGCCCTCATAGCCGATTCAGTCGGATAACCGCAAACCGCAGGGGTCGGATGCAGAGCAAACGCTAGATCGAGAGATGAGCATCGCGGATCGGACAGATATCCCGTTATCGTTGTCGAAAGATGCCACACTGTCGGGGTTTTGATTAGAGAAGGGGTATCCGGCACGTCGAGCGTCTCGCAGAAGGGCACCAACGCATCCCTGACCGCCGATACGACGAGGGCATGCTCGTGTCTGTTTTTGGCGGAGTGCAAGAGCGCTTTCGCTCTGGCCTCGTCCTCCTCCGGCGTCTTCCCCCGCTTGATCGAGCCTGCCAGCGGATTGGTAGTGATGGTCATGCCCTTCTTGCGAAGGAGAAGCTCGGGACTGGCACCGACGAAAACGTATGGGTGGTTCTCGATCCCAGCAGGAACGGCAAAAGTGTAGCCCGAAGGATTGATTCTAAGAAGGTTCGCAATCAATGAGGATAGACTCAGTTCTTCGGCAAGCGCTATGTCGAGTGCTCGGGCGAGGACAACCTTGCAGAGCGATGCTCCAAATAGCTCCAAGGCTCGCGCGACGTCTTCCGCGAATGCCTTTTTGTGAGGCGACATATCGACGGCGATTGGCCTATAAACCGGCGTTGCGTCGCTTTTTGGGCGCAGATCGACGAAATCGCGCAGTAAATATAGCTTAGCCGATGAGTGGCGCGAAAACGGAACGGCTCCAGCTACTATCTGATGGGCGTCTCTGGTATCAGCGAAAGCCCTGGCAATTGCCGACTTGAGCGTTGATTGATCCGAAAGACCTGAGGTGAGCACTGAACCGCGTATCGGTCCACTGATTGTCTTCCAGTTGGACGAATAGAATAGCGTATTCGCGTCAAACCGGCGTGCATATAACAAGTCGTCTTCGACGAAATACTCGTACTTCATGGCCTGCCCGCTTTTTGATGATTTATCTGCAGCTCAAGATCACGCGATGCTTATGATCTCATCGTTGGCGACGCGATATAAATAATCATCGCATTTGCTATAATGCCGATCATTATCACCGTTTCTGCGGTGAACATTCCAAGATGCAGAGTGGTGTTTCCGTTTTTGCAACGGACGTTGTGTCAAACCCGCTCATGCTGAGCATCTTTGAGAGATCTTCGAAGGTACGCTCCCGCCCTCCAAGCTGGACCATCATGAAAACGTCTTGAGAAGATCGACGTTGTGTCGACGCAGTGCGATCGAGTATGATATCCACGATGACGAGACGTTCGCCGCCCCGCATTACAGCTCTTGTGTTATCGAGTATCTGTTTGACGGCCTGATCGTTGAAGTCGTGAAAAACCCTGCTGAAAATATAAACGTCGCCTGCTGGAGGAATGACATCGAAGAAGGAGCCGCGTTCAATGCTGGCTCGTCCCTCAAACCGCAGTTTTCCGAAAGCGGAGCTGAGGGTACCGCCCTTGCGGGGAAGGTCGAATAGCACTCCTTTCGCCGTAGGGTTCCGCTCAAGAATCTGAGCAAGCAGAGACCCATCTCCGCCGCCGACATCAACTATGGTTACCCCTTCCTGAAACTCCAGATGAGGAATGACAACGGCGCCCATAGCCATCGACGCGCCCCGCATCTGCTCATCGAAGCGCTCTTGCGCCTCGGGATCATTGGCAAGGTATTGGAAGTGCGGGAGCCCATGCGCGAGTTCGAAGGCAGTATCGCCCCTTCGCATCTGCTCATTTATATACTCCCAGGAACGCCAATACAGTGGATGAAGTTCACAGGAAATCCATTGGCAAAGACTGTTATCATGCCCAGGAACAAGGAATTTTGAAGTCGACGTCTCCGTATAATTGCCAGCATCATCCTTGCCGATGATTTCGACGCTAACAAGGTGATCTAAAATCCTTCCGACGAGATTCTCGTGTACACCTGCGCGCTGTGCAATTTCGTCCACGCTGAGCGCGCCGTTTTCGAGCATCGCAGGGATACCAAACTCGACCGCGACACGTATACACTGAGACGTGCGATAGCCGATGATCTGTTGTATCAGCTTTATCGGCGGGTTTTCGGTCCCGGAATTATTTATTGGCTGCTTCTCCATTTCCATGGGCTACCCTTTCCTCCGTTGCGTCCACTGGATTTCGTCAGAAGTGTTATTTTTTATCTTTCTAGCAGGATGCGGGTCAGCAGAAGTCTTTCACGCCGGAGGAATTGCGCGGCAAATTCCGTACCCGCGCGCCAATGGGACCCAAGGTCTCTCGTAACGCGCAACATAGCGTCTCCGCTCCGACCCCAAGTCACAAGTTCGCACGCATCGAAGCCGAAATCGGCCTGAGCATCGGCAGGAAGCGACTTGAACAGGCTTTCCTTCAGGGAGAAGGCGAGTGAAATCGTGAAGACAGCAATCTGCGTCTCCAGCCGCCTCCGCTCGCTTTCGCTCAAGACAAGCCAAGAGATGTCCCGTGCCTCGGACGCGGTCAGGACTTTCTCGATATCGACGCCTGCTCCAATATACCGGTGCGACCTGCCGACCAGCGCGACAGCGCAATTCTGAGTATGTGATATCGCTCCCACGAGACCTTCGGGCCAGTTCGGAACGGGGAACCCGCCGATAATGCCGCAGCCATCGCCGCCCATCAGCAGCCTCACCGCCTGGCCGGCGCAGCGCCGGCCCGCGATGAACTCCGCGCGCCTGCTTGGTCTCGCCTGAGCAATTTGTTGGGGTATGCCCATATCTCCATCTGCTTGAAATAACTCTTCATCTGAGTTCCATCGGAATTTGGTGAAAAGGCATCTGCACTCAGCCTCTTCGTCGTCCCACGGATGGATTTTTTCGAAGAGTCCAGAGTATTGGGATATTTCCTGTTCTTGATGCATGACGTCACTTGCTGCTTGTTCCAGCCAATAATCCTGACAATTACCGCAAGTGGCCTATGCACCGAGCGTTGCCCCCCCATCGACGACGATATCTTGAAGGGTGACGTGGCCTGCATCGTCGGACGCCAGAAAAAGAGTGACATCGGCGATATCATCCGGAGTTGCGATCTTTCCGAGCGGAATGCCGAGCTTGAACTGGTCGGGAAAGCCGCCAAGCAGCCGGTCGCGGTCCGCGCCGCTCGTCAGCATCCCGCTCAACATCGGCGTATCGGTCGAGCCGGGGGAAACGACATTACAACGCACGCCGTAGGGCGCGACCTCAAGCCCGACGCAATGGCTCAAGCTCGCCAGAGCGGCTTTCGAGGCGCAGTAAGAGGCCATGTGTGTGCGGGGCACATGCGCTGCGTTGGACGCGATGTTTACGATTGCGCCGCCCCGCTGTTTCTTGAACATCGGGATCCACTCCCTGAAGAGGTAGAATGGGCCAGCCACATTCACGTCAAAGCATCGTTTCCAAGCTTCGGTGGCGAGACTTTCCACAGGTCCCATTTCGAGCACACCCGCTGCGTTAACGAGAACGTCGAGCCGCTCGACGTCGCACTTGAGGCGGTTGCTGATCGCGCGGACCTGATCAGGGTCTCTGATGTCGACCAGATGAAGCGTGAAGTTGAGTGCGCGCTCGCTCGCTGCGATGTCGAGGCCGATGACGGTTGCCCCTTCTTCCGCGAAACGCTCGGCCACCTGGTGTCCTATCCCGCGTGCCGCGCCCGTTACGAGGACGCGTTTTCCGAGAAAACGACGAAGCGGCATGGTGCTACTCCCGCTCATCAAGCCGCCTTGCATTTCCTATCGATCAGTTCCCACCACGCGCTTAGCGTCGGAGCTCGCGCCAAATCTTCAAAACTGACAGGAACACCGCGCGCTTTCAGTTCACTCGCGAGCCTCATGACCTGCAAAGAATCGATCCCATAAAAGAGCAGGTTCTCGTTCGGATCGATATCCGCCGCATCCTCAAGGAGCGCGCGCACGCGAGCCTCAAGCCAATCCCGCGTGACGACGCTCGCCGCCGACGTTTCGATCAACGCTTCGGTCGCAATTACCGATCCACAGCGCCGTGCAACGTAGTCCAGAGCCATCCGATGCTCTGCCTCCGAAAAGTCGGCGACAGCATCTCCAATGATGAACGGCTGAATGTCACTCATAAAGGCATCGACTGCGGTAACCATGCAGCCGATATGCGCATAGACGCCGCCTATCAGAAGTTGATCGCGTCCGGACGTCTTCATTTGTTCTAGAAGGTTCGTCCGCCTGAACGCGCTATAGCGCCATTTGGTGAGGACGATGTCTTCTTCATTCGGGGCGAGATCTGGAACTATCTGCTGTAGATCGGGATCGGCCTCAGTGAGGCCCGCACCCCACATGTGGTTCAAGAGACCACGATCAACGGTGGATTGTGTGTGTGGTTGCGCGGTGTAAATCACAGGAACACCGTTTTCTCGGGCCCAGCGGCGCAGCGACACCAGATTTTTGATCAGTTCATTTTTTAGGATGCTTCCATCCTCATAAAATCCAAGAAAATAGCGCTGCATATCGTGGATCAGAAAGACCACCCGCTTCGGATCAGGCCGCCAATTCGTCTTGTTGATTGGAAGCGAAGGTGGAAGCGGCATTGGATAATCAGCCAATCGAGGAATAGCCATGAGTACACCTGTTTAGTTGGAGGCGGCGTTACCCGCGAAACCACGCTCTTCGCTCAACCGCTTTTTGTCGATTTTCCCGACAGCGGTCAGCGGCATTGCATCGATGAACGCAATGCGATCCGGCAGCTTGTATTCAGCGGTTCCCAGCGAGGCCAGGTAACGCCTGAGCGTCGAAGATTTGAGGCCGGGATTTCGCGTCACGACAAAGGCGCAGCTCCGCTCGCCCATCGAGGGATCTTTGATGGCAATCAAGGCCGCGTGAGCGACATCCGGGTGCGTTAGAAGCAGGTTCTCGACTTCCTCGGCGGCGATCTTTTCACCGCCCCGGTTGATCTGATCCTTCACTCGCCCAACCACGCGCAGATTACCATCATCGGTGATCCGCACCAGATCGCCGGTCTTGTAGAAGCCTTCATCGTCGAAGGCGTGAGCATTGTGCTGGGGGCTCCGATAATAACCCCGAGAGGTATAGGGGCCACGGGTTGCCAACATGCCGACCTCGCCTTTAGCGACGGGGAACCCTTCTTCGTCGATGATCTTGATCTCGTCGTAAGGACTCATTGGCCGTCCCTGGGTCGTGAAGACACGCTCGCCGGGATCGTCTAGCCGGGTGTAGTTGACGAGCCCTTCAGCCATGCCGAACACCTGCTGCAAACGACACCCCAACGCTTCGGGTATGCGGCGTGCGATGGCTTCGGCGAAATTCGCTCCCCCGACCTGGAGCAGTTCAAGAGACTTGAGCGATGCCTCTCTGCCGGGAAGTGCGTGAAGCCAAAGCGATACGGCGGGAGGCACCAAAGCGACCATATTAACGGAGTGCCTTTCGATAAGGTCGAAACAGCTCAAGGGCTCGGGGCTCGACGCCATGACGACGCACCCTCCGACGTGAAAGACGCCAAGAGCACCGGGCGAACTCATCGGATAGTTGTGTCCCGCCGGCAGAGCGCATAGAAAACGCGTCTTCCGCGTCAATTGACAGATTTCCGCACTTATTCGGACGCTGTAGTCATAGTCGTTGTGGGTTCGCGGGATCAGCTTCGGTGTCGCGGTGCTCCCGCCGGACAGATTGAAGAATGCAACCTCGTCGGGCGCTGAGGGAGCATAACAACTCGGTCCCTCGAACGGCGTATTGATCCAGTGGTCAAGGCTTGAGCTAGAATTCGTCTCTCCCAGGAACAGGGCCAATGAGAGATTCGGCGAGATTTCCTTGAGGACATCCACAAAGGCATCGTCCGAGAACAGCGGATTGGCACGGGTGCCGATCAAAAGGCGGGGCGCGATTTGTCTCGCATGGGCAGCCAATTCAAGCCTGCGGTGAACGAACAGCGCGTTGACCGGCGCCACGCCAATTTTCAGCAGTGCGAAGAAGACGATGTAGAATTCAGCGACGTTCGGAAGCTGTACGAGCGCTGTATCACCGACCTTCATGCCTCGCGCAGCCAACCGCCCAGCAAGACTTGAAGATAGTCGATCCAGATCGCCATAGCTAAATCGACGGTCGCCACAGATAATAGCCAGATCCATCGCGTAGTCGTTCTTTCTATCCTCTATTATTCGACTTAGGGGGCGCCCCAGCCAAAGCCCCTCCGCGACGTAGAGTTCAGCCATTTCATCAGGCCAGCGACAATATTCTATATTCATAGCAAGTCACCCATACACTAATGTATTCCATATCAGTCACGGAATATTCTTGCAACAAAATATTGATAAAATAGAATATGTCTTTTAATTCTTATAATATATATAATATGTGATTCATTTTTATTATTCTAATTCTGAAACATATCAATTGCGCCAACTGATTTCCCTGAGTTACAATATCACGAGTTTTCTGCCTGGAATCATTTGAATTTGACGAGGCAAGTCGATTGATCGTCGCCCTGCTAATCTGACCAAGGTGCATGCGTAATGAGAGAGCTTACCGCAATGCAAGCTGCTTACTGGGCTGGCAGAGCTTCCAGTGGACCTCTTGGAGGGGTCGCGGCGCATCTTTACGCGGAATTTGACAGCGAGGAACTCGTGCCGGAGCGTCTGAACTGCGCACTGGCCCACCTTGGTTCAGTTCATCCTATGATGCGCCTTGCGGTTGACGCCGACGGTCGGCAAAGCATCCGCGAAGGAAGAGAGATGCTCGCCTTGGAAACGGAGGATTTAAGAACGTTGTCGAGCATTTCGCTGCACCGACACCTAGCAGCGAAACGTCGCGCGTGGGCCGAGCGGGCGCTTGATCTGACCAAGGGGCAGGCGACAGCCTTCAGCCTCAGTCTTCTGCCTGGGGGGCGAGCGAGATTGCATGTCGACGCCGACATGATCGCCATTGATCCCGTCAGCTTTCGCGTCATGATGGATGATCTCGCGGCTTTATACCTGGAACCTCAGTCGAACCCCACTGAAGACACGTGCTTCTTCGACTGGCTTGATAGGATGAGCGTGGGAGCCGAACACGCTAGGCAGCGCGAGCGTGATCGGCTTTGGTGGCAGGAGAAATTAGCCGACTTCCCCCCGGCTCCTCTCCTTCCTCCCTTACGGCTGGATGGAACAGCGCGACGCAAGAATTGCCGCCTGGCTGCACGACTCTCTTGCGCGCAGCGAAACGCTCTTGAAGGCGCCGCGCGAGCGTTGCGGGTCACGCCGACGACCCTGCTGCTCGGGCTTTTCGCCGTAACGCTCGGGCGCGCGACGCAATGCGGCCGTTTCCGGCTTAATCTGCCGATATTCTGGCGCGCTCCGGCCATCGGTAACGAGGAGCGGCTGGTAGGAGAGTTTTCCAACCCGCTTGTCGTGGCCATCGATTTGCACACAGTCGATACAGCAGGGGCGCTTTGCCAGGAGCTTCAGACGCAGATCTTCGAACTTCTGGCTCACTCGGCCTATCCGGGCGTTAACGTCATGCGTGATCTATCCCGGAGGCGAGGAGATCTGGAGGTCTCGCCCGTGGTGTTCACGTCCGGGTTTGGCTCAACGGTTGGAGAATTGTTTTCCGAGCGTGTCCGTCGAGTGTTCGGTAAGCTGAACTGGGTGACGTCGCAAGGTCCGCAGGTCGCCCTGGATGTTCAAGTGGCAGTCATCGACGGTGGGCTCCTGATAAACTGGGATGTGCGCATCGACGCAGTCGCGCGCGACTGGGTCATTGATCTTTTCAACGCCTATTCGCGATTGCTGCGAAAGGTGAGCGATCAGCCGGATCTCCTGAGCGCCAGCTTGAGCCGTCTGAACGACGAGGTTCAGCCCTCGCGTCGCTCGGACGAACATGTATCGAGATCGCCCAGCGAAACAGAAAAAATGGTGATCCATCTTATGAATAGGCTTCGCGGCGATCGGGCCGTCCCTGAGACCGATGCAGACATGGTAACGATCATGGCGGAGAACGAACTTGCCGATTTTCGTAACTTTATAAATCGTTACATCACCTCTTGCGCGCTGTCTCGGGATGACCTTCGAACACATAATACCCCTCGTCGTATCGCCGATTTGATGCGCATGCGAACGAATGAAGTCTCCGAGATGATTGCGGGCGCTTTCCTGAAATCCGTGCGCTCAGACGCTCGGACAGGAGATGCCAAACTCCAAGACCAAGGTCGTGATCACGATGAGTGAAGAGGAAAGCGCCCTCGTTCGGCCATTGACGAAGCTGCAGCAGGCTTATCTGCTCGGACGAGAGAGACATTTTCCCCTCGGCGGTGTGGCGATGCAGGAGTTCCGGGAATATCGCGGCCGAATCGATCTCGACAGGCTTCCCGAGCGGCTCATGCAACTCGTAAGGCGCCATGAGTGTCTGCGGATGCGGATTGATAGCGTCAAGCTCGTCCAGCAGGTTCTTCCGGACGCGGCAATCAATTACGAGGAAGTCGACCTTCGGTCCTGTGCACGTTCGGAGGCGTTCGACCGGATTGATGAGCTTCGCAGCGATTTCGCTCATGAGCTGTTCGACCTTGCCGCTCCTCCTTGGCGCGTAGCCGCGTTTCGGCTGTCAGAGCCCGATGATGGCGATCCGTGCCGAGACACGGGAGTCGTCTTCGTCCGCTTCGATGCGCTCATTCTCGATGGCCAGTCGATAGCAACCTTGATGATCGAATTGTTCGGCGCGGAAGCGTTCCACTTGGAGGGGACGAAATCGCCAGCTATCGCTTCGTCTTCGCCCGAAAAAGCTGCAAGGGCCAAGGATGGCGACTACTGGCGGGAAAAACTCGCCCATGTTACCGATCCGGCGCAGTTGCCTTGGAAAAAGCCTCTCGAAACCATCGCTTCGTCGCGATACGACCGAGCAACCCTCATCATAGACCGCGACAGCTTCGCGAAATTGTCCTCAATCGGAGCACGCCACGTCCTTTTCAAGAACACGGTGATCGTGGCCGTCATCCTTGAGGTGCTTTCAAAATGGCAAAAGGAGGGGGCTCTCTGCGTCGGCGTGCCGGTGGCACCTCCCGCATCGAAATCCTTGAGCAACGAATCCAGCTTCATCGCGGTCAGTTGGGACAGACGGGTTGGCTCGATACTTGACCGAACGCGGATGCTGCAAACCGACATACATGAAGGGCTGGCTCATCTCTCGTTTTCGGGCGTCGATATAGCGCGGCTTCTCGTCAATACCCATCGCCAAAGCCCGGCGCTCCCCGTCGTCGTGACCAACGGTCTCTCCTGGCCGACCCTCCCTGCGCAAACACTGGTGCGACAGCACGCTGGGCTTACCCAAACGCCGCAAGTTGCGATGGATATACGCCTGACGCTTGATCCGGCGAAAAACCTTGTCATCGATATCGATCACGCCCGCGAAGCTATTGACAGGGAAATCGTGCTCGATCTGCTCAAGGCGCTAGAGCGCGCGATCAAGGCGATTTGCTCGGCTGGCGCACTGGCCTTCGAACACAGCGACGTCGTCGATCTCCAGCACTACCGGCACAACACGGCCCGGCAGGAGCTCATTTGCAGTGACTATCTGCAACGCATCGCCGACAACCTCTTCAGCCTTCGCACTTCAAAGACGGCGATGGTTTGCGGCGAGCGACGTCTTTCCTATCGGGATCTCGGGCTTGATGTCGCCAAAGCGATGGCGTCGCTTAGGGTGCAGGCAATCGGCAGGGGCAGCGTCGTTGCAATCTGCTTGCCCCGCTCTCCCGAGCACACGGCGGTCACACTGGCCTGCGCTTTCGCAGGCGCGATCTGGGTGCCGATCGACGCCGCGTCGCCGCCGGATCGGTTGCACTATCTGCTCGAAAATTGCAGGCCCGACATCGTAATCGCTTCCAGCATAATCGCCGGCTACAAGACTTTGAGCGTGGAAGAGATGATGGCCCAGGAAGCGCCGCGCGATCCCTATGCCCTGGCGGAACCGCTTGCTGCACTCTCTTCGAGCGAGGAGGCAGGCTATTATCTCTACACATCTGGGACGACCGGCAAACCGAAATGCGTCGTTCTCTCGAACAAGGCAACGTCGAACGTTATCGAACGGACCATCGATGCCTGGAATGTTACCGAGCGAGACGTTTTCATATCGGTGACGCCACTCCATCACGATATGTCGGTCTTCGATATCTTTGGCTGCCTGACCGCAGGCGCGACCCTAGTCTATCCGGAAGCCGCCAAGGAGAAGGATGCAATCGACTGGAACCGGCTCATCGCCGAGCATGGTGTCACAATCTGGTGTTCCGTGCCTGCGATTCTGGAAATGCTCCTCGCTTGTCGAGGAGGCGGCGAACTCAAATCTTTGCGGCTCGTGGCGCAGGGCGGCGATTACATCAAGCCATCGGTGGTCGAAGAGCTTCGCCAGATAAACGCGGCCTTGCGCCTGATCTCCCTTGGCGGACCGACGGAGACGACGATCTGGAGCATCTGGCATGAGATCGGACCAGACGATATCGATCATATTCCCTATGGACGACCGCTGCCTGGAAACAGTTATTTCATAATCGACGATCTCGAAAACCACTGTCCGGCGGACGTCACCGGACGGATCCATACTGCCGGCGCAAATGTGGCGCTCGGCTATATCGAGAACGGCGGCCTGGTTCAGACAGATTTTGTCACCGTCGCCGATGAGAACGGGCTTCACGTGCGCGCCTTTCGCACCGGCGATTGTGGCCGGTATCGCAAGGACGGCACGATCCTCTTTTCGCATCGCGTCAACGGCTACATCAAGATCCGTGGCGTGCGTGTCTCCCTGCCAGACATTGAAAGCGAACTGGTCGAGCACCATTCCGTGCAACGCGCCCTCGTCGTAGACTATGGAAGCGAGCATAGGGGGGAAGCAGCTATCGGCGCGCTCTACGTTGCCAGACCAGGAGCGGATATAACGGCTGCCGAACTTCGAGCATTCGCCAGAAAACGATTACCCGAGTCCCACGTGCCGACGGTCTTCATGCGGGTGGACGACCTGCCGCTTTCGCCGAACGGCAAACCCGATCGGCGGCGCGCCCGCGAGCTTTTCGTCTCGGAAAGTGACCGCGAGCATCAACCCGGGAGCGTTTCATCACTCTTGACGACCTCGGACAGGGAACGGCGCGTACTTGCCATCTATCTTGAGGTTCTCGGAGCGTCGGCAGATGGGCCGGATTCAGGAACGCAATTCATGTCGCTTGGCCTGCTGCCGTCGCATCTGCATGCGGTTTCGCGGCGAATGGGTGAGGAATTCGGCATGGAACTCTCGCCGAAGCAGTTGCTGAAGTGTCGGAATGCGAGGCAGGTCGCAAGCTTGTTGCCACCTCAGCCTGAGAAAATCCTATCAGATTTCAACATCTGCAGCACCTCTGGAGAAATGTTAAAATATTTCCGATAGATAAGAGAAAAAAAAGAGATAGATTGCCATTTTGGTTTGAGCAAAAACTAATAATATTTTAATAATTTTGCGCCAAATCGGCATATATTTGACGCAAATAAGCTTATCAAAAATACAGCTTTACACCGTAGTGCTGCGCATGACTTTCAGCGCAATGTTGTAAGTCTGCCCGCTCACCATCGATGAGGTATTTCATGCATGATATCAACCCGGGTGGCGGCTGGATGCCGTTGACTCTACCTCAGCTCGATTTTTGGGAAGAGTTTCTGTTTCATCCTGATCAGCCGCTTTCGACCGTTGCCCACTGTCTTGAAATCGATGGTAAAGTCGACCAGCTGGCCTTGCTGAAAGCTATCGCCCAAAGTGCTCGCGAAGCCGAGGTTCTATCTATACGGTTTCGCATGACGGCGGATGGAGAGGTGCCGCTGCAACGCTGCGATCCGGATCGCATTCCCACGCCCGCCTACGTGGACCTACGCGAGTTTCCAAATCCGCTCGCAGAGGCGAGCCGGCGGATGAATTCCGATGTCGCGGCGAAGCTCGACCTTCGAACTGACATGCTTTCCACCCAAGCACTGTACCGCGTCGGGGCCGAACGATACCTTTGGTATAGTCGCGCTCATCACATCATCGTGGACGGCTATGGCCTTGCCCTGATCGAGCAACGATGCGGCCAACTCTATCGCCATTATCGGGGGGCGGAAGAGCCCGGCAGTCCCTTCCACCCTTTCGCCAGCTTCATCGAAGAGGAAACAGCCTATAGGGAAAGCGCTCGATGGCACGCCGATCGGGCCTACTGGGCAAACTATCTCGCCCAGGGCGTCCCTGTTTCGGTCCTCGACAAGAGCAGCGAGGATTACGGCGGCGGCGGCCACCATTCCCATGATAAGCTTGAGGACGAAGTTTCTCGAAACCTGTCGGATCTTGCCTCATCCATCGATCTTGGCTGGCCGGACGCTCTGAACCTTCTGACGGGCGCCTATCTGTACCATGGCCTCTCTCCCGAGGAAGGCGGAGGCGGAACGAGGCTTAGGCTCTGGTTGCCGTTCATGAGCCGCTGGGGCAGTGTCGGCGCCTACACCCCGGCGATGCTGGTGAATATCCTTCCCTTCCACCTCGCCTGCGACCGGCAGGAAACTCTATTGGATTTTCTGGTGCGCAACGCCGTGGTGCTCAGAAAACAGCGGCTTCACGGTCGGTTTCGCATCGAGCAGATTGCGGCCGACTATGGTCTTACGAAGGGACAACGCTTTTTCTTCTCGCCGCTCATCAATGTGTTGCCCTTCGGCTCGCCGGAATTTCGCGGATGCCGTACGGCCAGGCACGTCCTTGCCAGCGGCCCCGGGGACGGCCTCAACATCACCTATCGCGGCCAGAACGACGGAAGTGAACTGACTGTGCAGATCGATGCCGACGCGGCGATGATCGGAAGTGATCGTTTCGAGAGGCATCAGCGAGCATTGCGAAGTTTTCTGGCGATCGCCGTCGCTCCGGGAGCAGCGACGCTTCCGATGAGCGAGTTGTTGCTGCAGTCCGACTGACGCAGAGCCGCTCAATCAATACCGGTCTCGATCAGGATTACCCTGATCGAGACCGGATCAGCGCGGCACATCGAACCGCAACGCGCTGATGTCCGGCTCGTCATGAAAGATTGGAGATCGGCCGGATCGATACGCCCGGCTTCGAGAACGAGGCGAAGACATCACTCGTCGTTTTGCGTAAGCGCTCGACCTGTTGGGGCGTATAATGATCGCTCCGATAGCTCATAAGCACGCGGATCGACCGCTCCTTGTCGATCTCTTCTTCCATCACCTCAAACTGCAGCCCCAGAAGCGATTCATGTTTGTCGGGATCGATCTGGCGGAAACGAATTTGTGACCCGCCGGGACCGTTTATCGCTCCGTTCAGTTTGTTCTTGGCGTGTATCTGGATGAAAACCTCGAACAGGTGATCACGCCCCGGCTCCATGCCGAGCGCCTCTTCCACCAGATCGATCGGAATATCCGTATACGGCATGGATCCGTTGATCGTTTGCTTCACGGTATCGACCAGTTCCCCGACGCTGGTGGCGGCCTGAAACTGCAAACGGTGAGCGACGACGGTGGTGAAATAGCCGATCGTATCGAAAAAACTTGAATCGGTGCGCCCCGAAGCCGAAGTCCCGATGACGATGTCGGTCAGTCCCCCGATCTTGTGAAGCGATGTCACGATCGCCGCATAGACGACATTGAAAAGAGAGGCGCCGCTTTCTTTCGCAAGTCCATAGAGGCCGTCTGAAACGTGGCGCTCCAGCCTGAATTCGACCCAACCCCCCGCAGGTGAGGCGTCGCTTGAAAGATGCGGAACGGGAGCGGCGACGTCGAAGAGCTTGAGTTCCCTGGGTGCCGTCCGGAGCCTTTCCGTCCAATAGTCGAGGTGTATGCCGTTCACCCCGGTTGTCATTTGCCGGCCCGCAAACTTCGCGAACGGAATGGGCGCTGTCGTCCAGACGGGAACTTCTCCTGTCGCTCGAGCGCGATACGCATGCACCAACTCGTCCATCATCAGATTGACCGACCATTCATCAAGAACAATGTGATGAAACAGGAAGGACAGCGTTTGCCGTCCCGTTACAGGATCGATCAGGAAACGCAGACGGATCGGAAGTTCTCTGGCAAGGTCGAAACGGTAACACGCTTCCGAATGACGGCTTATTCCTGCGCTGTCTGGACTGGTCCAGAACCACTTGTAACGATGCAGTTCCTCGGGGGGAACCTCTCGCTGGATTACGTCGCAGTCCTCTGGAGTGAAGAGTGTACGCAAGCCGGAATGACGCTCGAGAATATCCTGGAAAGCTCGCTCGAAGACGCGCTCGTCGACTGGATCGATAAAATCGAGCGCGAATGGAATATTGAAGACCTCGCCGAAGTCAAAGGCTTTCCAGGCTTTCCAAAGTGATGCCTGTGCCAGCGATAAGGGCGCAGTCAGAGGCTTCTCGTCCCTCTTATCCTTCCAATGCGAAACTGCGGCGTCTGACAAGCGTGCATATCGCGCAAGCGAAGCCGCGGTCGGATGGCTGAACAACTCGTTGAAGTGGATTTCGATCCCATGCTTGCTCAGAAGGCGACCGATGATCCGGGTAGCAGTCAGCGAGTGACCGCCATGATCGAAGAAGTCGTCGTCAGGGCCCATCGTGGCGAAGGCGAGGGCTTCGCGAAATTCGGCGAGAATGAGAGCGGTGACGCTTTCCGTTTCGACAGCGACAGCTTCAACCGGCCGAACAATAGGGCTCGTTCCCTGCTCTTTTGCGACATGCGCGGTGATAAGCGGAGGGGCCCACTCCTCTGTCTCTCTCTCGCCACCGAGGAAGGCCACAAAGCGCTCCAACAGAAACGCACAGGCATAGCGGGAGATCGCCTGTCCGGTTGAAAGCTCAAGCACGACATTGCCGTCAGCGTCAAAGCCGGTAGCCAATTCCAAATCAGGTCGCAGTTCCAGAGTTGGAATCAGGAGATGTTCAAAGGTGATTTCGCCACGAGACGTGGCTGGATCATCAAGTCGTCTGACATGGATCTCTGGTACGCTTGGGTCCGGAGGCAGTGGAGAGCCAGGCATCGCTCCCTCCAGCCGAGCCAGAATAAGGTCGAGAGCTTCTTTCGCGGAACAGCCGCTATCGAAAGCTATTACAGTGTCATGCACCCAATCGGACGCAGCACGACGCTGCGAATTTGTGTTGTCGATCGGCTTGCCTGCATCAAATCGATGCCGATCCAACGCAGCCGAAGATGAGCCGTCCGGATCTCCCTTCCAATGACGAAGGACCAAGCCAATTTTCGCGTGACCGCCGAGACGGCACACGAATCGAGCGAAACGCTCGGAAATTGTCGCGATGAGCAGATCAGCGAACGGAGAAGAGCCCAGCACTTCCGCGTGGACGATAGCACGGCAGCACGTGGTCGTGTTTCTTCCAGACGGCGCCTTCACCGCCGACGATCCGAGATCAGCGTGTTCGATCGAAAGGTTCTTCTCCGTTCGCCGGATCCAGCCTATGGGCGCCGCACGATTTTCGTCGAAAGAGAAAGGAGAATAGCACCGTTGCGCGGTCTCAGGCCGTCTACCTTCATACGCGGCCATAAGGGCGCGAACAAGAAACTCAGGCGTATAAGCCTCGTCAAGAATGCGATTGAGGAACAGGGCGATATAAGCGTCACTGCCAGTCAGAAACAGCTCCGCTCGAAAAGGCGGCACGCGCTCGGGATCCCAAGTTTCACCTTGCCGCGCCAGCACGGCTTCGATGAGCTCATGTCGCGAGCCGACGGCCCGGATAGCCACGCATTCGCTTTCCCGAGCAGATATCTGTCTGCGAAGCCCCCCCTCTTCGTCGAAGTAATAGCGGGCGTTCAAATCTGGCATCGCCAGTATGGTCTCGTAGATCGACGATACAAGCTTAGATACGTTGAGGCTTCCGCTCAAACGATAGATCGCGCTTCTAACGCAGACTGCATCAGGCTCCTGCTGCTGGAGCAGCCACATCCGCTCTTCATGCTCAGTTGGATGACGATTAATTTCCGACATTTTCGCAGATACTTCTTTGACAGTGTCAGTCGGCACGAGCTCTTTTGCTAGATTTGCAAGTTCTTTGGCAAATTTTGCGCGCTCGGCAGTCGTCATCAAGCAATCAATGTCACGCATCATGCGGCTTCCGTTCCTGCAACTGTTTTGCCTTCTTGTTATTATTATAACTCAGGCAAAGACGATGATTGGGCATCATGTATGCCGGACCGTATAATCGCTTTTCATGTATTCTATCAATGGATATGTTGGCGCGCGCTGCGATCAACTCACAGCCCAGCGCGGCAACTACCAATAATTATAACTAAAATAATTCAAAAATATCAAAATGCTTGAAATATTTCTTGTCGTGATACAAACCTGTCAGTAGCATCTCCCGTCACGTTCATTCATCTGAATGAGCGCCCGTTTCTATTCGACAAATCTCTGGAAAGGTCGAAGAATGCGCCTCGTTGCGACAGCAGTGGCTACTGTCAAAGATCCAATCCGCGTCATCGAAAGCGTGTGTGAACATTTTTCGGATCATGACGCGGAGGTGCGACGCGAAGAGGCCGCTTATGTCGTGAACTTTCCCTTCGGCATCGGCTATCTGGCGCCGAAGGCGAACACGATCTCGTTGCGCGCGGAAGCCGATGAGATGCTGGGGCTTTATTATATGCGGATGGCCCTTGCCGGCCACATCAAGGAACTGGCTGGCGAGCCCGAGCCGGACATCGTCTGGTCTGGCGACGGAAGCGCTATCATGACGCCTCCGAATTTCCGACTGATCCGGGTTTGCGCAATACGCGACATCACTCCGCACATGCGGCGGGTCGTCTTCGCGGGGTCGGACCTCGCCCGCTTCGCCTCAGACGAGGATCTTCATATGGGCCTCGTCATCCCGCAGCCGGGCACGACGATGGTTGTGCCGACGATCGGCAAGGACGGTTTGCTGTGCTGGCCGGAAGGGATGGCGCGCCCTGTCATACGCCGGTACACGACGCGGCGCTGCGATCCGCAGGCCGGTACGTTGGAGGTCGATTTCGTGCTTCACGACGACGCCGGGCCTGGCGCGGCCTTCGCTGCAAACTGCAAGCCGGGCGACGTGCTCGGTGTGGCGGGGCCGTTCGGCAGTTCGGTTCCTCGGGATCGCGGTTGGTATCTTCTCGCGGGCGACGAAACGGCGCTTCCCGCTATTTCCCGGATGCTTGAGTTTCTGCCGGAGACCGCGCGCGGCGTAGCGCTGATCGAGGTCGCGGACGAAGCGTGCGAAGTGGAAATCGCGAACCGCACGGCCATCGAGCTGCGATGGCTGCACCGAGGCGGTGAGGCTCCCGGCACGACGACCCTGCTGCCCGACGCCGTTCGGGGCGTCGAGTTCCCCGCCGATCCTTCCTCCGCTTACGCATGGGTCGCCTGTGAATTCGATGCGTTCAAAGCCATCCGCGCCCATTTGCGCAAGGAGCGCGGGTTGAAGAAAGGCCAGCAACTCGTCGTCGCCTACTGGCGGAAAGGCGCGAGCGATGAAGAAGTCGCGGAAACGCCCCAGCGTGACGACTGAGGCACCAACCGGGAGCCGCACTCCCTGCAAAAACTCGCGTAATTAAGCTATCGGCGGACCGGGCCGACTCCGCCGATCTGCATATTTTGCCGCGGAACAGCGAGAACTGGCAATCTGCTAACTTTTGCTTATTTACGCTTAGTATGCGTATAATTCTAGAGTATTCATAATGCAGAATAATTATAACTATATAAGACACAGTTACGGACAAACTTTGTCCGAATTGGAACAACCAGAGTTGAAATACGTCTCTGCCTAATTCATCCTTTGTGCGGGCATTCTAATGGGCACCGAGGAGAAAAACCGGGCATGTTGTGGGGCAGCAGGGCGGCTTATGCCGCAACGATGGCGTTTGCGTCGACGTTGGTTGTTGTATCGGCAAGCGGACAACAAGCGTTCGCGCAGGAAGGGACGGTCGCGCTCGACACGATCACCGTCACCGGCGAAAAGATCGAACGCGATATCATGGAGACGGCGTCTTCGGTAAGCGTGATAAGTGCGGAGGATCTCGCGAAAAAACAGAGCGCAGCAACCGTCTCCGATGCAATCAACGACATTCCCAATGTTGTCTATCCTGGCACAGTCGGTGCACCGATCATCCGCGGTCAGGATACACAAGGGTCGAATTTCGGGTCGACGGCGTTCTTCGGCGGCACCATACCGCGCGCGACCGTCAATCTCGACGGCCACTATTCAAACTTCTATGAGCTTGTATACGGGGGAACCTCGATCTGGGATGTCAAGAGCATCGAGGTGTTTCGCGGTCCGCAAACGACCACCCAAGGTGCAAATGCTATCGCTGGCGCGATCATCGTCAACACTAACGATCCGACCTTCAATACGGAAGGGGCATATCAGGTCGAAGTCGGAAATTACGACAAGCGCCGCACGTCGCTGATGGTTAACCGTCCCATTATCGACAACGAACTCGCCGCGCGCTTTACTCTCGATTACTGGAGTCGGTCGACTTTCATCGACTATACCAATCCGACTTTTGCGACGGGTGATAACGGCGTCAATTTCAAAACCTTGAACGGTCGCGCCAAACTCCTCTGGACACCGACGGACATCCCAAGCCTGACGGCTAAGCTGACATATGCACACACCTATAACAGCCGTCCAACCTACGAAGCCGCATCGGTTCCATATGAAGATCTCAAGAACCGGACAGGATCAATGCCGGCCTACGAGCAGGATACCGACAGCGGCGTCCTCGACCTGTCTCACGATCTTGGCGGCGGGATAAAGCTTTTCAATCAGTCGCAGATTTCGAGTTCGCATATCGCACGCACGATCATACCGGAAACTCTCGGCGCAGCGACCATCGATCAGGAAAACATCACGAACGAAGCGCGAGTGACTTACGGCGACGTCGGCTCGCGGCTCAGCGGCGTTACAGGTGTCTTTGTCGCCCACACCACGTCGGAAGACTGGCTCAACAACCGGGGCATATCCAGCTTCGACGACGAGAAACTGAATGTCGGCATCTACACCGAGTCGTCCTATAAGCTGATGGATCGCTGGACGCTGACCGGCGGCCTGCGTTACCAGCGCGACAATACCCAACGTTGGGGCAGTTCGGCAGGCTTCGCGCCCGGTCAGTATCTCAATTTCGATGAAACCTACGACGCGTGGTTACCGAAAGTGTCGCTCACTTATGAGGTTATCCAGGACGTGTCGGTCGGCGTCCTGTTCAACAAGGGATATACGCCCGGCGGCGTAAATCTGAGCTTCGCGAACCGGAAGTATCTTACGTTCGATCCAGAGACGGTTAACAACTACGAAATTTTCACTCGCGCCAAGCTGCTGGACAACAAGCTCACGCTGACCGGCAACATTTTCTACGCTGACTATTCCAATGCGCAAAGACTCCAAGATGATTTCCTTGGAAACGTATTATACGGCGCCGTAGTGGTGAACGCCGATAGCGCGGAAGCGTACGGCCTTGAAGTCTCTGGAACCTATCAACTTCGAGACGACTTCCGCATTCGCGCGGGCGCTGGCCTGCTTCACACACGGATCAGCGAATATACTGACGCGGCCGGAAACGCGGTCAACGAGGGCAATAAATTCGGAAACGCTCCTGGCTACACGCTGAGCGCGGGCATCGATTGGGATATCATCGAGAAGGTCAAGTGGAGCGTCGATGTGCGCCATACGGATGGCTACTATTCCGCCGACGACAATAACCCACTCTACCACGTCGATAATTTTACCGTCGCCAACAGCCGGATTTCCTACGACTGGACCGACAACACTCAACTCTACGCCTATGTGAACAACATCTTCGACGAGCGCACCCCGCTTTGGAAGTATCAGGATCGGTCGATCGGCGGCGTAGCGGCAAACATGCTGGAACCGCGCATGATCGGCGTCGGCATCAAGGGCACGTTCTGACGCGCAATCCGGCTCCCGCCGGTTCCTGTGATGCGTCCGGCGATATTATCCAGAGGGAGGATCCGGGGTGTCAACGCGCCTCGGATCGCTTTGTTGCAAAAGGAACCATCCATGCGATTGTCGATTTTGTTCGCGCTCTTTTTCACCGTCAGCGTCGCCTTCGCGGGAGAACGCACCGTCACCGACGACACGGGGCGAACCGTCACGATACCCGACGAACCCAAGCGCATCGTCGTCATGCACGAGCCGCTGCTCGGCGTTCCGTTGATGGACCTTGGCGTCAGCGTTGTCGGCGGTTACGGCCGCACGGACGAAGGCAAGTTCGTCAGCATCGACTTCATCGACACCGTTCTAGGCAAGGGGCTGCCCAAACCGAAAGGCATAGGGCCGTTCGGTCAGGTAGACCTCGAACGCCTGCGCGCGCTAAACCCCGACCTGATCATCGGCATGGAGATCGACGTCGACAAGGTGGCGCAGCTTTCGACCGTCGCGCCCGTCTATCTCCAGAAGGTCAGCAACGGCAAGACGCGCGGTATCCGCGTCGAAGAGGAACTCGCGCAGCTCCTGGGTCGGCAGCAGGCGCTCGCGGAGCGCATGGCAATCTACCGCGCGCGCCTTGAGACCGTTCGGAAGGTGCTGCCCTCCGATCCGACCGGCAAGACCTATCTCGCGGTCTTCCTCACCGATCAGCTCAACGCCGTCGGCGACATGTCAGGCGCGATCCAGGCGATCGAGGATCTTGGCTTCACGCCGCTGAAGCTGCCCCAATCGTCTGCATCCGGCATGGGCTCGACGCTGCTCGCCCCGATGAACCCCGAGGTCTTCGCGCGGGCGAACCCCGATCTTCTGATCGTCATGAACACCTATATCGGCGCCCGTGACGAAGCCGGCACGCGCGCCGCCCTCGACCGCATCGTGCCGGGTTGGGATCGGTTCACGAAGCCGGTCCGCGAGGGAAATGTGGTGTTTCTCGATTCGTCGAAGGTTACGACCCCGACGGTCGCCAGCGCGCTGCACACCTTGGACGCCATCGGGGCTTGGGCGAACAAGAGGCGCTGACCGTTTCGATTTCTTCCTGCGGCCCTACGCGCGCCTTCGCCTGCTCGAAACGGACAGCGTGACGATGAAAATCGGCACGCCGATCAGCGTCAGGCTGAGGCCGATAGGCAGGGGGATATTACCGAGCAAGCCGCGTGCAAGAGCGTCCGCCGCCACGACGAGAATGCCGCCCATCAGGCCCGAGAGCAGCAGCCGCGGCCGACCGACCGCCGGGGATACGAAACCCGCGAGGTGTGGGGCCAGAACTCCGAGGAACGTCAGCGGACCGACGGCGGTGACGGCCGACGCGGCCAGCATCACGGCAAACACCAGCAGCACCGGCCGCGACCGGCCGACCGGCTCGCCCAGCGCCATCGCCATCTCGCTTCCGAGATCGTAGGCCTGAAGCGCGCGCCCGGCGAACAAGATGCCGACGAGGCTTGCGACGAAGACGACCGCAAAGCTCGCGATGCCGGGCCAGCTCGCGCCGAACAGCGAGCCCGCCACCCAGTCGGACAAGGCATAGGAGGTTTCTGGCGGGGTATAGAGGAGGAGAAGCGTGTCGATCGACGAGAGCACGGTTTGAATCGCGATGCCCATCAGAAGGATCGAAAGCCCGGACGACCGCTCGCCGCCTACGAGCCAGATCAACAGCAGCGCAACGGCGAGCCCGCCTCCCATCGCAGCGAACGCGATGAGTTCCCGGGGTGCGCCGGGAGCGATGACGGCAAGCAGCATGATCATCGTCATGGCTCCCTGGCTGAGCCCGAACAGGCCAGGGTCGGCCAAGGGATTGCGGGCGATGGATTGCAGGATCGCGCCCGCGAGCGCAACGCACCACCCCGCCATGAAGCCCATGACGATGCGGGGGAGGCGCACCGTCCATAACGCGTAGGCCTGTTCGTCGCTCAATTCCTTCCCAAAGAACAGGCGCACGAGATCCGAAATTCCGGCGTCTGTCCTGCCGAGACCCGTAGAAAGGGCCGCGAGCAGAACGGCCGCAACGACGAGACCGGCCGCAGCCAGAAGATTGCCTGTCGGGATTTCGAGGCCGGTCGAGAAGCGGAACACCGCCTTTCCGTCTGTCGCGCGCTCGCGCCTCATGCAAGCCCCCTCGCCGAGCCGGACAGATAGAACCGCCTCACGATGACGATGAACACCAGGCCGCCAAGGAGGTCCATCAGGACGCCCGTGTGCAGCACATAAGGGTGGAAGGCCGCGCGTGCACAAAGGTCGGCGAGGAGACAAACGCTTGCCCCGGTCACCATGCACGCCGGAAGGAGCGCCGAGAGATTGGAGCCGACGAGCGGGCGCAGGATATGCGGCATAACGAGCCCCACAAAACCGATCGGCCCGCAGATCGCGACCGCCGATCCAGAGGCCAGAACCGTCGCCCCGATGGCGAGATTCGAGACGAGACCGACCCTCACACCCGCCGAAGCTGCCTTTTCATGGCCGAGAAGGATCAGCGTCAAGGACCGGGAGAGCGCTGCGAGGAACAGCAGCGCCGCCGCGCCGATCCACCAGAAGGCGTAAAGGCGGTCGCCGTAGACATGGTTGATGTTGCCCGTCACCCAGCCGAGGAAATCCATGCGCCGAGCCGGGTCCGACAGAAGGAACGCATTCGCGATACCGATGAAAAGGATCGACACGAGCGCTCCCGATAGAATGAGAGCGAGTCCGCGCGGATCAGCCGAGCCGCCAGCCAGTCGCGCGACGGCGAGGCAGGCGAAAAACCCGAAAAGTGCGCCGATAAGCGCGGCCATTCCCTGCGCCGTCATGCCGAAATCGAAGAGATAGGCACCGGCGACAACGAAGACTGTCGCGCCCGCGTTCATGCCGAGCGTCGAGGGCGAGGCGAGCGGATTGCGCACAAGCCCCTGCAGCACCGCGCCGCTCACCGCCATGGTGGCGCCGACGTAGATCGCGATGAGCGCGCGTGGAAGCCGCTGGTAGAGGACAACGGCCCCTTCGTAACTGTCGGCTTCCATGTGAAAAAGCGCGCCGATCGCGTCGGCTGGAGAAATGGAGCCGGGACCGAGGGAGATATTGGCGAAGAATGCGAGCGCGAGGACGAGAGGCGTGCTCGCGAGAACAAGGCTCCGCCGCGTCATGCCGTGACCGCTTCCGCATGGAACATGCGCGGCAGGCAGACAACGCGGCCATCACGCGAGAAGATGTCGGCTTCGAAATCGAACGCCTGCTCCACGTTGGCCGCCGTCATGGTCTCCTGCGCAGGCCCTGCGGCCACGACCTTGCCATCGCGCAGCATCACGACGTCATCGGCGAATGCAGACGCCAGATTGAGATCGTGCAGCACGACGATCACCGTCTTGCCGTGACCCGCAGAAAGTTCGCGCACGAGGCCGAGCACCGCATATTGATACTTCATGTCGAGATGGTTGACCGGTTCGTCCATCAGGATGACGTCCGCTTCCTGCGCGAGCACCATGGCAATCCAGGCGCGCTGCCGCTGACCGCCGGACAAGGCATTGACCTGACAGCCGGCTTTATCCGCGAGACCGACGAGGTCGAGAATTTCCGCGAAAAGCCTGCGGTCGCGCGCAGAGGGGCCGCCGACGAGCGAATAGCGCGCGTATCCCGCCAGTTCGATCAACTCGCCGAGCGTCATGTAATCGGGACACTGACACTCCTGCGGCAGGTAGGCGATCCTTTTCGCGAGCGCCTTGCGCCCAAACGTCCGGATTGGCTGCCCCTCTAGCCGGATCTCGCCACCGTTTACGGGCATGAACCCCATGATGGCCTTCAGGAGTGTGGACTTGCCGCAGCCGTTCGGCCCAACCAACGCCGTCACCCGGCCACGCGCGAAGCTTGCGGACAATGCATGCAGGACGACGAGCCGCCCGTAACCCGCTGTGACATGTGTGACCTTGAGCACCGGGATTCGTTCTCCGTGATCTTCCGAATTCTCGCGAGGCCCAAGGTAGATCAGGTCGAAGTTACCTCACAAGGATATTCGTCGCTTATTGGCCATAATGAAAAGCAAGCCGATGGATTGCATTTGCGTTACGGAAGTTATATTTATAATAATTCCAACTTGATTGATGTCTACTGCGCGAAAACAGGCGCTCACCATTCGCAGGCGGAAAGGTCATCATCGGATTCAGGGGGCGTACCATGCAAAATGGCGCGCCTGCTGCTTCAGCGGCGCGGATCGCGTTGCGAATGGCCCGGTTTTTGTGAGGGGCGGGACAAGGATCTGTTCGACATAGGCCAGAACGGCCTCGCCGTTAATGGGCCGTCCAGCACGAAGGCGCGGTGATCGCGTCATGGCGCAGTGCGGCGAGAAACGTCAGCGTTTTCCAGTGGCCATGTGGAACTTTGGCGACGAGCGGCTTGCCGCGTCGGCACCAGCCGCCCGTGCGGGTCATGTTGGTTTTTGCCCGGTTTTCATTAATGAAAACAAGGCGGGATGGACCAAATCGAGGCTGGTATTTCTTCCAGCGCAGCCGGCGCCGGGCGAGCCGGGGACGATCCTGCTCGGCTGCGAACAAGGTTTTTTAAGCTGATCTCCCGGCGTTTGAGGAAGCCATAGCGTGTCGCGGGACACGGTAACGCCGCGCTTGCGCAGTTCATCGCGAAGGCATGAAGCGTCAAATCGGGCTTCTCATCCGGTCACGCCAACAGCTAATCGCGCTCCGCCTCTAAAAGCAAAGGGCGTTTGCTACCCATTGGCTTTGGGGCAACGCTTGCCTGTTGCGCTTTTGCGTTGCGTCCACTTTACAACGCTTGCCACGCTGACATCGAACACCGTTGACCGCCGCTCGCATCGTCTGACCGCTCGCAACAAACGCCACCACAGATCCAGAGAATAGGCTCGCGCCATACAGGCTGGCCTCCGCCCAGCATGTAATTTGAATGCTCGCCCAGAATGGGAATCCCCGACGATTAAAGTCAGAAAGATTCTAATGAATTGCCTATTCGGTGAGCGTCGTAAACAGCGACATGATCGAAGACCGGCAGGCTACGTCGCTGGTCGATATCCTGAAATACATGCCGTCGACGCAGATGGAAGCGCGCGGCGGCCTGGACGTGGGGCGCGCGCAAAGTCGTGGCATGGAAGCGGGCGTGGTCGACACCAACCACACCGACGGTTTGAATTCTGTCGGTACCCGCCGCGATCCCGCGATCCTGAAGAGCGGCCCGAAGCTCCTGAAGCGTCATGTCCGGCGTCTCGTCGACAAGAGCGAGGATCAGCGCTGCGTGCGCTTCGATCCGCCCCGAACGACGGTCGCCGCCCAGCGCCTTCGGCCGCGCACCGCCTTGCCAACGTTCGAGTGCACGCCAGCGGATCGCGCTCGCCGCGCTGACGCCAAAGCGTTCCGCCGCCTGGCGGCAGGACATCCCGCCGGAAATCGCAGCAAGAACCCGCACACGAAGATCAAGAGACAGAGCTTTCGATATGTCCGCCGGCCTCCCGCTCCGGCAGACAGTTTGAATCAGATCCGCGCTCGATTGGGAATCCTTGGCGATTCGATTGGATGGGATAACGCTCTAGGT
>NZ_JASGFR010000048.1:0-24410 GCF_047605405.1 Rhodomicrobium sp.
CGCGACGACGACCTGATCCTCAACCTTCAGATCACCTATCCCGCGCGGCTCAAGGACGAGTACGATCCGCTGATCGGCCGCATGGCGAAGTCGCTGCGTTACAATCCTTAGAGCGCAGACGCCGCGCTGAGGCGAGGGCGCCGGTCAGAGGAGGCGCCGTCCTCAAGCCGGGCTGCGCACCACACGGATCTTCTGTTCGCGGACCTTTTTCCGCAGCGTGTTGCGGTTGAGGCCGAGAAGTTCGGCGGCCTTGATCTGGTTGCCGCGCGTGGCCGTCAGCGCCGCCGTGATAAGGGGCGCTTCCACATCGCGCAGCACGCGGTCGTAGAGGCCGGGCGGCGGGAGCTGGTCGCCGAAGCCGCCGAAATAATCCGACAGATACGCCTCCATCCACTCGTTGAGCTTCGCCTTGCCGGATTGGGGCGTGTCCATCGGTGGCGGGCTCGAATGGGCGGAAAGTTCGTTGTCCACGATGTCGGCGGAGATCAATTCCTGCGAATACAGCGCGGAAAGCCGCCGCACGAGGTTTTCGAGTTCGCGCACATTGCCGGGCCAGGTGTGGCGCTTGAGCCTGTCGAACGCTTCCTGCGTGAGTGTCTTGGACGGCAGGCCGCTCTTCTCGGCGAGCTTCAGGAAATGGCGAACGAGGTCCGGCACGTCCTCAAGGCGCTCGCGCAAGGGCGGCATGCGCAGCGGCACCACGTTGAGACGGTAGTACAGGTCTTCGCGGAACAGGCCCAGCGCGATCTGGTTTTCGAGGCTCTTGTTCGTGGCCGCGATGATGCGCACGTCGGTCTTGATCGGCACGCGGCCGCCGACCGTCATGTATTCGCCTTCCTGAAGCACGCGGAGCAGCCGCGTCTGCGCCTCCATCGGCATGTCGCCGATTTCGTCGAGGAACAGCGTGCCGCCGTCTGCCTGCTCGAAGCGGCCGACCGAGCGCTGCGCCGCCCCCGTGAACGCGCCCTTCTCGTGGCCGAACAATTCGCTTTCGATCAGTTCGCGCGGAATGGCCGCCATGTTGATGGCGATGAACGGCCCCTTGCGGCGCTGGCCGTAATCGTGGAGCGCGCGGGCGACGAGTTCCTTGCCGGTGCCGCTTTCGCCCGTGATCAGAACGGTGAGGTCGGTGTGCATGAGCCGCGCCATGACGCGGTAAACGTCCTGCATCGACGGCGAGCGGCCGATGAGCGGCAGGTTCTCGCTCTCGGCGTCGGCCTGCATCGATGATTTCGCCACCTTCGGCTCGCGCAGCGCGCGGCCGACGACGGCGACGAGTTCCTTCAGATCGAAGGGCTTCGGCAAATATTCATAGGCGCCGCGCTCGGCCGCCGTTATCGCCGTCATGAACGTGTTCTGCGCGCTCATCACGATGATCGGCAGTTCCGGACGGATCCGCTTGATGCGCGGGATAAGGTCGAAAGCGTTCTCGTCCGGCATGATGACGTCGGTGATGATGACGTCGCCGTCGCCCTGCGCGACCCAGTTCCAAAGCGTGGCCGCGTTGCTCGTCGCTCGCGCGCTGTAGCCGGCGCGGGCAAGCGCCTGATTGACGACGGTGCGGATGGCGGCGTCGTCGTCGGCAATGAGTACGTTTCCGCGCCCCATCAATTCGCTCCGGTCTTTCGCGCTGATGGCTGATACATCGGAAGAAGCATACGGAAGGTGGTCAGCCGGCTTCTCGATTCGCATTCGATCACTCCGCCATGGTCGCCGACGATTTTCGCGACGAGTGCAAGGCCCAATCCAGCGCCCTTCGCCTTCGTTGTCACGAAAGGCTCGAACAGGTGCGGTTTCACATCCTCCGGTACGCCCGAGCCATTATCCGACACGCAGATTTCGAGCGGGAGTTTCATGCTCGAATCGGAGTTCGGCAGACGCAGCGACAGCCCCGGACGGAAGGCGGTGGACAGCGTGATGACGCCGTCGTTCTTGTCGCCGATGGCTTCCGCGCTGTTCTTCACGAGGTTGAGCAAAGCCTGGATGAGCTTGTCGCGGTTGCCGGGCACGGCCGGCAGACTCGGGTCGAAGCTCTGCTGGATGGTGATATGCCGCGCGAAGCCGGCGCGCGCGATGCGTTTCACGTGATCGAGCACCGAATGGATGTTGACGGCGTCCTTGCTCACGGGGCGTTCGTCGCCGAACACTTCCATGCGGTCGACGAGATCGCGGATGCGGTCGGTCTCCTCGGTGATGAGCTGGGCGAGCGGCTGGTCTTCCTCCGACGCGCCCGCTTCGAGGAGCTGGGCCGCGCCGCGAATACCCGACAGCGGGTTCTTGATTTCGTGCGCGAGGACAGCGGCCATGGCGGACACGGAACGCGCGGCGCCGCGATGGGTCAGTTGCCGCTCGATCATCGCGGCCATGTTCCGCTGCTGAAGCATCAGGAGCACGTAATCTTCCTGCTCGTTCAGAAGCGAGGCGAACACATCGACCGCGCGCGCGGGCCGGTCCGGCATAGCAAGGTCGAGTTCGTATTCGTTCACGGCGCCGCGTGTGCTGCGCACCTGATCGGCGAGCGCTGTCAAGGGGTTGGCGAATGCCACCAGCGCGGGCAATGCGCGCTTTTTCAGCAATGCTTCGCCGAGGCCGAAAAAATTCTCGGCGGCGAAGTTTGCGAACACGATGCGATTTGAGGCATCGACAACGACCACGACATGGGGCAGACCCTGCACCAGCGCCTTGAAATCGAGCGGTTTGGCAGCGTCGGGGGCCTTCTTGGTCTTGTCGCGGGGAGCCATAGATTTCAGCAAGGGAGCCTTGTCCGATGACAAATGTGGCAGGCTAGCCAAGGCCGCATTTCTCCCTGCCCAAATGCTGGGCAGAAATGCAGATCGACTAAGTTCTAGGCATTGTAGCAAATTCGGCCCCCGTGTCAGCAGGCAAATCTCAAGGCTGGCGAAAGCCCTTGGCGGTTCTAGAGGCAGCTTATAAGGTTTCTGCGCGTTCCCTCCTTTTTGGTTCGTTCAAATATGCAAGAAAAAGACCAACACACACCCGTCAATGCGGCCCTTATCGTGGCTGCGGGAAGCGGCGTCCGCGCGGGGCAGAAACAGGGGCGGCCGAAGCAATATTGCTTCGGCGGCGGCAAGCCGATCCTGAGGCGGACGCTTGAAGCCTTCCTCTCCCATCCGGAGATCGCGGCCGTCGTTGTCGTAATCCGTGCAGGCGACGAAGCGCTTTACGCGGAGGCCGTGGCGGGGCTCGATACCGACAAGCTGCTGAAGCCTGTCCCCGGGGGCGCTACGCGGCAGCTTTCCGTGAAGGCGGGGCTCGATGCGCTCGAAGCACGAGCGCCATACGCGGTCTTGATCCATGATGCCGCGCGCCCGTTCATTTCAGCGCGTTGCATATCCGACACGATTGCTGCACTCGGCGCGAGCGATGGCGCGATCGCGGCGGCGCCAGTCACCGACACGCTCAAACGCGGCGAAGGCGGTCGCAGCGCCGGCACCGTGGACAGGGCAGGGCTCTGGCGCGCACAGACGCCACAGACTTTCATATACGAGAAGATCGTTGCCGCTCATCGCGCGGCGGGCGCGCGCACCGATTTCACCGACGACGCTTCGATTGCGGAATGGCATGGCCTCTCGGTTGCGCTCGTCTCGAACACGTCTGAAAACATGAAGATCACGACTGCGGAGGATTTGGCGATGGCGGATATGATCGCGAGCGGCGGAGTGGCACTGCCGGATGTGCGCGTCGGCTCGGGCTTCGACGTGCATGCCTTCGAGGAAGGCGATCACGTTACGCTGTGCGGCGTAAGGATCCCGCACGACAAGGGGCTGAAGGCGCATTCGGACGGCGATGCCGGTCTGCACGCGCTCACCGACGCGCTCTACGGAACCATCGGCGCGGGCGACATCGGCGATCACTTTCCGCCGTCGGACCCGCAATGGCGCGCGATGGACTCGACCGTGTTTTTGAAGCACGCCGTCGCTCTCGTGGGCGAGAAGGGCGGGCGCATCACCAACGCCGACGTGACGCTCATCTGCGAGCGGCCGAAGGTCGGCCCGCATCGCGATGCCATGCGCGCGCGCATGGCGGAAATCCTCGGCGTCGAGATCGAGCGCGTGAGCGTCAAGGCGACGACCAGCGAGCAACTCGGCTTCACCGGCCGCCGCGAGGGCATCGCCGCGCTCGCCTCCGCGACTGTTGTGTTCGCCGCGCGCTGACGAAAAACGCCGCCCTTCGCCGGAGCGAAGTGCGGCCTTCCGCCTAGCGCATGCCAAATGCGTCGTAATGGAAGTTGTTTTCGTCGAAGCCTCGCGTCTTGAGGCCGCCGAGAATGGCGCGCGCGAACCCATGCGGGCCGCAGAACAGCACGCTCACGTCTTCGATGGTGCCCGTCGTTTCCTGGACGCTTTGCGCTGACAGAAACTCCTGCCGCTCCGCGACCATGACGTGAAGCGTCACACCGGCTTCCTCGCAAAGCGAAGCAAGATCCGTGGGCCACTTCGCGCTTTCCACGGTGGCGGCGCAATACCACAGATCAACCGGCCTGTCGGTGCCGCCATTCGCGGCCAGGTGCTCAAGCCGCGCGAGGAAGGGCGTAATGCCGATGCCGCCTGCGATCCAGACCTGCCTGCTCGTGGGGTGGTCGAAATGGAAGCCGCCATACGGGCCTTCCAGCTTCACCCGCTGCCCAACGCTGATGCTTTCGGCCAGCTTCGTGGTGTAATCGCCAAGCGCCTTGATGCCGAAACGAAACTGTTTCGCGTCCTTGCCGGATGACGCGAAGGAAAAGGGATGCGGCTCCGCGTCGTGGTCGAAACGCAGGAATGCGAACTGCCCGGGATTGTGCGCCATGGCATAGCCGCCCGTTGCAGCAAGCCGGATGTCGAGGATACCGCCATGGTCGCGAAACGCGGTCACGACAGCCTCCGCGCGCCGTGACAAGCCGATATATCCGAACAGACCCTGCAAAACGGCAATGGACCCAACCACGGCAAGAGCAAGCACGATGTATCCTGACGGGGTCGCAAACCAGTCGGGCTTCAGCATGATGGTTGCCGAGTGCCAGGCAAATACGAGATAGGAAAATGCGAAGGCCTTGTGCGTAAAGCGAAAGTAGCGATAGGGGATCCGATTGATAAGCGCGATGATGGTCAGAATGATCGCCGCGTATATCGTGTATTCCGCCGCGACGTTGCCCGACTTCCAGAGCGCAACCTGCCAATCGGGCACCGCCGCGCGCGCGCCTTTCACCTTTTCCGGCCAGATGCCAAGGCTATAGGTCCATTTCGGCGTCTTCTCGACGAGCCAATGGAGCGCGCCTGTGCTCACCGCCCAGATGCCCGCCCATTTGTGGATGACATAGCCTTTGTCGAGACCGCCCGTGAGGCGCTCGAGCATCGGGTTTCGTGTAGAGATGAGGACCACGAGCGTCATCAAGACGAACGATATAGTGCCGGAAAAGAGCACGATATCGCGCCGCCAGTTCCAGAAACCGGGATCGCTGATCGCGGCGAACGCGTTGGGCGCCATGGCGTATATGAGGACGCCAAACAGGATGGAGCCGCCGATCCAGCGGTTGGTTCGCGACATTGAGTTTCCCTTTGTGTGCTAGTCTCGACGATTAGACACGCGCGAGGCAGTATCCCTGCGGCGTATGCGTGTCGGCTGATCCGTTATGGCTGAAGGGGTGTGACCTCGCCCTGTTGCGGGATGTCAGCGAACTGTCAGTTTGAATGGCGTGCTGTCGTCGGGAGGCGGCCGTTCGGCGGGCGTCGAAGGAGATTGCGATGGGAGAGCGCATGCAAAGGCTCGCGCGAGAGACGCTGGCGAAGGCGCGCGAGAAGCAGCTTTTCATCGCGACGGCGGAATCGTGCACCGGCGGCCTTGTCGCGTCGGCGTTGACCTCGGTGCCCGGCTCGTCGAGCGCGTTCGACAGGGGCTTCGTCACCTACTCCAACGAGGCGAAGGCCGATATGCTCGGCGTCGATCCGGCGCTGATCGCGGAACACGGAGCGGTCTCGCGCGAGGTGGCGCTCGCCATGGCGACGGGGGCGCTCACCCGCTCGCACGCGGGCGTTTCCGTGGCCATAACGGGTGTAGCCGGGCCGGACGGTGGCAGCGCGGAGAAGCCCGTGGGTCTCGTGCATTTCGCGGCGGCGCGGACGACGGGGAACGGCGTGCGCCTCCTTCATCGCGAGGAACGCTTCGGCGACATCGGCCGCGACGAGGTGCGCGCGCGCTCGGTCGAGACGGCGCTCGCACTCCTGATCGAAGCCGCCGCCCTCGACTGACAACGCCCCGAAGCATTCACGAGACGAGGAGGGATGAGGGAAGCATGGCCTGGGGAGTTCTCGTCATCGCGGGTTTGCTGGAGATCGTGTGGGCTTATGCGATGAAGCAATCAGACGGTTTCACGCGGGCGATACCCACGGCGATAACCGTAGTCACGATGACCGCGAGTTTCGCCCTTCTATCCTTTGCCATGCGCAGCCTTCCGCTTGGAACGGCTTATACGGTATGGACGGGCATTGGAGCGGTCGGCGCGTTCGCGGTCGGCGTGGCGTTTCTGGGCGAGGCCGTCACGCCGGCGCGCGTCATCGCCGCCTGCCTGATCGTTGCCGGGCTCGTTCTCATGAGGCTTTCGGATTAGCAGGCTCCGCCGCTACCCCGTGGCGGACGCGGGCCGTTCCGCCTGCGCGGGCGTGCGGTAGATCTGGTCCGCGCGGTCCTCGAATGCGGTCGAGAACTTGCGGAAAGCCTTGTCGAACACCGAGCCCATCAGCATTTGCAGCGGCAGCGATCGGAACTCATAGTCAAGCCAGAAATGGATGCGGCAGGCGGACTCGCCCGAAGGGAAGAATGTCCAGCGGTTTTCGAGCTTGCGGAACGGGCCGTCGAGATAATCGACCATGATCAGATGCTTCTCCGGCCTGAGCCGCACCTTCGTGGTGAAGCTCTCGCTGAAGAGCTTGTACGACGCGGTCATGCGCGCGATGAGCGTTTCGCCGTCCTCATCCGCAATGCGCTTCTCGATGCGGAGCGCCGAACACAGCGGCAGGAACTTCGGATAGCTCTCCACGTCCGCGACAAGGGCGAACATGTTGTCGGCGGAATGATGGACGCGATGGGTCGTTTCGAAATTGGGCATCAGCGGCTCAAGCTTGAGTGAGAGGCCGGGGCGTTCCATTCGGCCTGCTACAAGTATGACATGGGATGAGGCGCGCGCGCCTCCATGGCGAGAGGGTATTTCGCCGCAGCTCTCGGCGTCCTCCTACCGGGTGCTTACGACGCCGTTGGCCGTCTTCGCAAGTCGCGCGGCCTTCAGCTTCGCGAAATCGTCGCCCGCAAGATACGACGAGCGTGTGAGCGGCGACGAAGCCACCATGAGAAAGCCTTTCGCATAGGCGTGCGCCTTGTAGCTGTCGAACTCGGCGGGTTCCACGAAGCGGTCCACGGCCGCGTGCTTGCGAGTCGGCTGGAGATATTGGCCGATGGTGAGGAAATCCACGTCGGCCGAGCGCAGATCGTCCATGAGCTGGAGCACTTCGTTTCGTTTCTCGCCGAGCCCGACCATGATCCCGGACTTCGTGAACACCGTCGGATCCAGTTCCTTCGCGCGCTGGAGAAGGCGCAGCGAGTGGAAGTAGCGCGCGCCGGGCCGGATGGCGAGATAGAGGCCGGGCACGGTTTCGAGATTGTGGTTGAAGACGTCGGGCTTCGCTTCGATGACGGTTTCGAGTGGTCGGTCGCCCTTCTTGAGGAAATCGGGCGTGAGAACCTCGATGGTGGTGGCGGGCGCCGCCGCGCGGATGGCGCGGATCGTGGCGGCGAAATGTGCCGCTCCGCCGTCTTCGAGATCGTCGCGGTCGACGGAGGTCACGACCACATGATTGAGGCCGAGCGTCGCGACCGCGCGCGCCACATTCTCCGGCTCCGCGGCATCGAGCGCGCCGGGGATGCCGGTCTTCACGTTGCAGAAGGCGCAGGCGCGTGTGCAGGTGTCGCCCATGATCATCATGGTCGCGTGCTTCTTTTCCCAGCACTCGCCGATGTTGGGGCAGCCTGCTTCCTCGCAGACGGTGTGAAGCCTGTTGCCGCGCACGATGGACGCGGTGCCCGCATACCCCGCCGAGCCGGGCGCCTTCACGCGGATCCACGCGGGCTTGCGAAGCACGGGCGTGTCGGGCCGATGCGCCTTTTCGGGATGGCGCGGGGCGCCGGACTGCCTGCCTTCGCGGTTGTCCAGGAGTGTTGCCATGCTTAGCGAACCTAAAATTGGGCGCGAACTGAGCGGAACTGCTGTCGTCGGATTGAGCCCCAATCTATACATGGAAAAGCAGGGGGAATGCATCAACGACGTTTTCTGGAACCCGAAGCACTAAAGAATATAGGTTGGTGGTCGCGATGCGAGTTGCAAATCGTATACGGAAGGTGGTTTTGGCGTGTGTTCTTGCAACATGCTTATTTGGAGTGGGCGTATCGGCCAATGGAATCGAGCATATCGAGATGTGGGGGAGTCATCCCATCATGCTGAATATGGAATCCAAACATGGGATAAGAAAGAATTACCACGGGATTACCGCAATTTTCAAGGTGGACCCGGCAACTAGACATGAAGACATGGATCGTTTTGCAGAAAAATTTTTTACGAAAAAGTTTCGCAAGGAGTTGCGCGAAAAAGGGTTTGATTTGCTTGTTGTAAATTTTATTCTGGAACAAAACGTGGAATTCTCTTTAGGCCCTTTGAAAAAGACGATGACAAAGCAATACAGGGTCGTTTTCACGCGGGATGATGGCGGCGATTGGGAGAACGCGAAAACCGTCCAACATCGCCCTTCGGCGCCAGACTCCCATTAATGGGAGAAACCCACAGGCCACACCACGTCACATAAAAATGTGATGCATATGCCACAATTTCCACAAACTCGGACTGCACCGATGCGTCACAGCAACAGGGCGGCAAAAGCACGTGGCGGCAGGCATTCCGGCGCATTTGAATGCAGGGTTTTCGCGGGTGCGGGTGCTGCTCGCAAGCGTGGCAAGTGCACGTCTTTTCGGCAAGGCACTGCGTTTCTGGCTATCGCTCGGCGTCGTCGTCGCGGCCATCACCTCCTCCGTCGCGACCTTCCTCATCCTCAACGGCCTGACCTCGGTCTACCCGACGAGCGAGGTGGTGTTGACGACGCTCGGCATCAATGCCGCCTTTGTCATCTTCATCATCGGCATTATCGGTTATCAGGTCGCCCAGCTTCTGAAGGCGCGCAAACGACAGGCGGGCGCGGGGCTTCACTTCCGCATCGCAGCGGTTTTCAGCTTTGTGGCTCTGTTCCCGGCGGTACTGCTTGCGATCTTCGCCACCGTTTCCATCGATCGCACCTTCGACACTTTCTTCTCAACGCGCGTCAAGAGCATCGTCAACAATACGGTCGAGGTCGCGCAGTCATATTTGCAGGAAAGCGGGCAGGTGATCCGCTCCGACCTTGTGGACGTGGCGCGCGAGGTCGAGATCGGGGCTGCGCTCTTCACCGATAACAAGTCGGCTTTCGAGCGGCTTTTCTCGTCCGCCGTGTCGCTGCGCGCCTTGCCAGCGGCCTTCATCATCGATTCAAAGGGACAATTGCTCGCCGCCTCGTCGACTGATGGTCCACGTTACAAGGCTCCGCCTCCCGCCGACATCGCACGGGCTGCGGAAGGTCGTATCGTGCCGCTTTCGTGGGATCTGGCGAACGGCGTCGCGGCGATCAAGAAGCTGAACGGCTTCGAGGACGCCTTCATCTATGCGGTGCGGCCGGTGAACCCGAACGTATTCCGCCTTCTCCAGCGCACGCAGCAAAATATCTTCTATTTCCAGAAGCTGGAAATGGCGCGCGGCCAATATCAGTTCGTGTTCGCGATCATGTACGTCCTTCTTGCCGTGACGCTGCTCACGTCGGCGATCTGGACGGGCCTCGTCTTCGCGAATCGGCTCGTGATGCCGATCAGGAAACTCATCGGCGCGGCGCAGGAAGTGAGCCAGGGAAATCTCAACGTTCAGTTCGAGGACGGCTTCGCGCGCGACGACATCGGTCGGCTCGGCCAGACCTTCAAGCAGATGACCGTCGATCTCAAGACGCAGCGCGACGACATCATGAACGCGAATTCCGAACTCGACGAGCGGCGCCGCTTCATCGAGGCGGTGCTTTCCGGCGTGACCGCCGGTGTGATCGGCGTCGATCCGGCGGGCTGCATCAAACTCATAAACCGCTCCGGCCTCGAACTTCTGGCTCTTTCGGATGACGCCGAAATCATCGGCAAGCCGCTGGTGGAGGCCGTGCCGGAGTTCGGCGAGGTGATCGAGAAAGGGCGCCGCCAGTCGCGGACGAAGCCGGTGCACGGGCAGATCACCATCGTTCGCGAGACGGGGGAGCGGAATTTCGCCGTTCAGGTGACGCGGGAGAAAGACGATCAGGCCGATTTCGGCGTCGTTCTCACCTTCGACGACGTGACCGAATTGACGGTCGCCCAGCGAACCTCCGCCTGGGCCGACGTCGCGCGCCGCATCGCGCACGAGATCAAGAATCCGCTGACGCCGATCCAGCTTTCCGCCGAGCGCATCCGCCGCAAATACGGCGCGTCGATCACGCAGGACCGCGAAATCTTCGACAAGTGCACGGAAACCATCATCCGCCACGTCGGCGATATCGGCCGCATGGTCGATGAATTCTCGTCTTTCGCGCGCATGCCTCAGGCAGTCTTCGAGGAGCAGGATATCCGCGAAGTTGTGCGCGAGGCGGTGATTCTGTTCCAGATGAGCCGCTCCGACATCGAGTACAAGCTCGACATGCCGAAGGAGAAGCTTGTGGCGCTGTGCGACAGGCGGCTTCTTACCCAGGCTGTCACCAATCTCGTGAAGAACGCGAGCGAAGCAGTGGAAGCGTATCGCGCGGCGAATCCCGAAAGCGGGAAGGGGCGCGTGATGACGAAGCTGAGGCTGCTCGATCATCGCTTCGTCATCGAGGTCGTCGATACAGGCGTGGGGCTCCCGAAAGAGAACCGCCACAGGCTCGTCGAGCCCTATGTGACGACCCGGCAGAAGGGGACGGGGCTCGGCCTCGCGATCGTGCAGAGAATTACGGAGCAGCATGGCGGCGTTCTCGAACTCGCCGATGCTCCGGCTACCGAAGACTGCGACCACGGCGCGCGGATAAGCATGACGATCCCCGTGTCGCACGGGGTGGAACGAACCGAAAAGGACGAGGCGAGGCCGAACGGCAAGGCGGAGCTGATGCTCGCCGACAGCCATTCGCAAAGCTGAGTGGAAAGAGGGAGCAAGCCATGGCGTCAGACATTCTGATCGTCGACGACGAAGCCGATATCCGGGAACTCGTGTCTGGCATCCTCGAAGATGAGGGCCACAAGACGAGGCTCGCCAAAGACAGCGACGAAGCGTTGCGCTCCATCGAGGAACGCCGCCCATCGCTCGTCATTCTCGATATCTGGTTGCAAGGGTCGAAGCTCGACGGGCTTGAAGTGCTCGCGCGGGTGAAGAAGAACCACCCCGAACTTCCCGTGGTCATCATCTCCGGTCACGGCAACATCGAAACCGCCGTCACCGCCATCAAGCGCGGCGCTTACGAGTATATCGAGAAGCCGTTCAAGGCGGACCGCCTCGTGCTCGTCACGGCCCGCGCTCTCGAAGCGTCGAAGCTGCGCCGCGAGAACCGCGAGTTGAAGGAAAAAAGCTATTACAGCTCCGACCTGATCGGCAAATCGGCAGCCATGAATCACCTGAGGCAGGCCATTCAGAAGGTCGCGCCGACGAACAGCCGCGTGATGATCACCGGACCGCAGGGCTCTGGCAAGGAACTCGCCGCGCGCTATCTGCACGCCAGTTCCAACCGCGCGAACGGACCTTTCGTTGCCGTCAATGCCGCGTCCATGGCCGCCGACCGGGTGGAAATGGAATTCTTCGGCGTGGAGGAAACCGGGTCGACGGTGCGCAAGGTCGGCGCGCTCGAAGAAGCGCATAATGGCACGCTCTATATCGATGAGGTTGCCGACATGCCCGTCGAGACGCAGGGCAAGCTTCTGCGCGTGCTCGTCGAGCAGAAATTCCAGCGCATCGGCGGCGGCCCGAAAGTGTCGGTCGACGTGCGCCTCGTTTCCTCGACAAGCCGCGACCTCGAGCGCGAGATGGCGGCCGGGCGTTTCCGGCAGGATCTTTTCCACCGGCTCAACGTGGTGCCGCTCAAGGTGGCGCCCCTGATCGAGCGGCGCGAGGATATCCCGGAACTCGTGGACCATTTCGTCAAGCAGATCGCGGCGTCGTCCGGCCTGCCGCCGCGCGTCATCGGCGACGATGCCATGGCCGTGCTGCAAAGCCACGAGTGGCAGGGCAATGTCCGCCAGCTCCGCAACATCGTCGAACGCGTCATGATCATGTCCACCGGCGAGCCGGACGCGGTCATCACCGCGGACATGCTGCCCGACGATATCGGCGCCAACGTCCCCTTGTCGTCGAACGGCTCGGGCGGTGAACATCTCATGTCGCTCCCGCTGCGCGATGCGCGCGAAATCTTCGAACGCGAATATCTCATGGCGCAGATCAACCGCTTTGGCGGCAACATCTCGCGCACGGCGGAATTCGTCGGCATGGAACGCTCCGCGCTGCACAGGAAGCTGCGGGCTCTCGGCGTGAATTCCAACGAAAGGGGCGGAGAAGTCCGCCACTAGGGCGAGGCGCGGCTTTTCGTGCGACAGGTTTCGTCGCGTCGATTATGGCGGCCTCGCTTCCTTCACAACCTCGATACAACTTGGCAGTAAAATTGCATGCTTCTTGCCGCAAGCAGACTTGCGCGGGAGGGCGCTTTCGGGGAAAAGTGCGCGTTGCCCATTTTACGGGTGCACGCGCAGAAAATCGGGCGAAGTGCGAGCGTGGCGGAATCGCCCCGGCCTTCGCGACAGAAAGGCAGACCATGACGCGAGTTGTCTATGTGAACGGCGAATATGTCCCTTACGCGCAGGCGAGCGTGCATGTGGAAGATCGCGGGTTTCAGTTCGCGGACGGCGTTTACGAGGTGTGTGAGATTCTCGACGGCGATCTCGTGGATGAGCGCCGGCATCTCGCGCGGCTTCAGCGCTCGCTGTCGGAATTGCGCATCGACGAGCCGATGAGCCTGCGCTCGCTCGGCGTGATCTTGCGCGAAACGGTTCGCCGCAACCGGGTGAGAAACGGCATCGTTTATCTCCAGATCACGCGCGGCGTGGCGCGGCGCGACTTCGCCTTTCCGAGCCCCGGCGACGCGCCCGGCGTGGTTTGCTTCGCGCGCTCGCTTTCGCGCAAGGCGGGCGATGCGAAAGCGGCGGTCGGCGTCGCGGTGATCACGCTCCCTGACATCCGCTGGAAGCGCGTCGACATCAAGACGACCGGTCTTCTGGCCCAGTCGCTCGCCAGACAGGCGGCGCGCGAGGCCGGGGCTTACGAGGCATGGCTCGTCGACGAAAAGGGCTATGTCACCGAGGGCGCATCCTGCAATGCGTGGATCGTCACCGCCGATGGCAAGCTCGTGACGCGCTCCGCCGAGTCTGGTATTCTTCGGGGGATTACGCGAGAGGTTGCGATGGAAACAGCGCGCGCGCGTGGTCTCCAATACGAAGAGCGGCCTTTTACGGTGGAGGAAGCCAAATCGGCCAGCGAAGCCTTCCAGACATCCGCATCCGGGCTTGTGATGCCGGTGGTGAAAATCGACGGGGTCGCGATCGGGACCGGGAAGCCGGGCGAGATCGCAAGCGGATTGAGGGCAGCCTATCACGGCGTGGCTGAGGTCTCCAAGCCACACCAGCTTTTAACGTAGAGCGGCAGACTGTCGGAGGTATAGGCGTCGCGGCGTTGCGGTGCCACGGAAGGGTTGCGCGAGCAACAACTGAGCTAACAGGGGCAAATAGCGTGTATTGGGCAAGCGGCCATCAGTGCCGCGAGAAAATAATGGACAGGTCATGCCTCCAGAAAAACAGCAAAATCTTCAGGACGCCTTTCTCAACCACGTGCGCAAGAACAAAACCCCGCTGACGATCTTCCTCGTGAACGGCGTCAAACTGCAGGGCATTGTCACCTGGTTCGACAATTTCTGTGTGCTCCTGCGCCGCGACGGTCATTCTCAACTCGTCTACAAGCACGCCATCTCGACAATCATGCCCGGCGGTCCCATCTCGTTCTTGGACGGAGATCAGGTACAGGATCGATAGCAGACCTTGAAAACGCTCGAACGCACTGAACGGGCCGCGCAGCGCGCGGGCGGCGACACCGGCGGAACGACGGCAGGCGATGACGGTGCCACGCGCGCTATCGTCATCGTGCCGGTGCTGAAAAGCCAGAGCGGACCGCAAGGCGCGTCCGGTCTGGCGCTTTCGAGCGAGGAGAGGCTGGAGGAAGCGGTGGGGCTCACCGCAGCCATCGGTCTCGACGTCGCCTTTTCGGGGACCGTCCCGCTCGCGCAGATCAAGCCGGCGGCGCTTCTCGGCACAGGCAAGGTGGAGGAGATCGGCGCGATCATCGCAGCCGAAGGCGTGAGCGTGGCGATCGTCGATCATCCGCTGACGCCCATCCAGCAGCGCAACCTTGAAAAGGCGTGGAACGCAAAGGTGCTGGACCGTACCGGGCTGATCCTTGAGATCTTCGCCGAACGCGCCCGCTCCAAGGAAGGCCGCCTTCAGGTGGAACTTGCGCGGCTGACCTACCAGAAGAGCCGCCTCGTCCGGTCGTGGACCCATCTTGAGCGCCAGCGCGGCGGCTTCGGCTTTCTCGGCGGCCCCGGCGAGACGCAGATCGAGGCGGACCGGCGCGCCATCGGCGAACGCATCGACGTCATCAGGAACGAACTCGCGGTGTCCGAGCGGACACGGCGGCTGCATCGCAAGCGGCGCAAGGAGACGGACCAGCAGATCGTGTCGCTCGTCGGCTATACGAATGCGGGGAAGTCGACGCTGTTCAATGCGCTTTCGGGCGCGGGCGTGCTTGCGAAGGACATGCTGTTCGCAACGCTCGATCCGACGCTGCGCCGCGTGTCGTTCACGGATGGCGGTGCATTCATCCTGTCCGATACGGTAGGCTTCATCTCGGATCTGCCGACACAACTCATTGTCGCGTTCCACGCCACGCTCGAAGAAATCCTCGAAGCCGACCTGATCCTCCACGTTCGCGACATCGCGAGCCCCTCGTCGGAGGCGCAGAAGATCGAGGTCGAGCGCGTGCTTGCCGAGATCGGCATCGACGCGGCCGCGCAAGGAGCCCGCGTGATCGAGGTGTGGAACAAGGCAGACCTTCTTTCCGAGGATGAGCGCGCGGCGCTCGGCAAACGGGCCGCGAACGCGGCGCATCCGGCTGTTCTCGTCTCGGCGCAGACAGGGGAGGGCGTTCCCGAGCTTGCCGCGGCGATCCGCGCCAGGCTTCAGGCGCATCTGCGCACGCGAGACGTAATCGTGGGCGAGGCCGACGGCGCCTTCATCCACTGGCTTTACGAAAACACTGAAGTGGTGGACCGAAAGGGCCGCGAGGATGGCAGTCAGCTCTTTCAGGTGCGCGTCGCGCCGGAGCGCGAGCACGACCTCGACCTTCATATCGCCCAACCACGCGGCTAGCGCGGCTGGAATGACGGCCACGATTGCTTATGACGATCCTAAACGAATGCTGCCGGGAAGATCGAAATGGACATCGAGGATCTCGAACCCAGAAAACAGTCTTCCAAGCCGAAAGATCTCGCGGCTTTCTCGGTTGACGAGCTTCGCGCCTATATCGCCACGCTGAAAGCGGAAATCGCGCGCGCCGAAGAGACCATAGCGAAAAAGACGGCTCATCTCGACGCGGCCAGCGCCTTCTTCAAGAAGTGAAGGCAGCGCGCTTTTGACGGAAGCAAAGGCAGCTTGGCAGCTTGAGCTTCTCGCCTATCACGTTCCAAGTTGCGCTGCTGATTTTCTGACGACGCGAGCAGGCAGCGCCTGCTCCCTCGTCACGCCTCATCTGCCGCAACCTTCATGCGTCGGCAGGGGTTGCGTTCGGCTCGCAAAAAGGCTTTTTCGTGGAGCGACAGAGAAAGCAGCACCCGCCCCCAGGCGCAGGAGTGAGACATGAAAATCGGCGGCACCCATTATCGCACGATCTGGCCGGAAAGCGACGGCGCGGTCGGTATCATCGATCAGACGCGGCTCCCGCACGCCTTCGAGACGCTGAGGCTAGAGACGCTTGAAGACGCCGCGCATGCGATTCGCATCATGCAGGTGCGCGGCGCGCCGCTGATCGGCGTGACGGCGGCTTACGGGCTCGCGCTTGCGCTCCGCGCGGATGCGTCCGACGCCGGCCTCGAAAGCGCCGCGAAGACGCTCGCCGCCACGCGCCCGACGGCGGTCAACCTCGCCTGGGCGCTGAACGAGATGCTGACCTTCCTTCGCCCGCTCGCACCCGCAGAGCGCGCCGCCGCCGCCTTCGCCAAGGCCGCGCAACTCGCCGACGAGGACGTCGAAACCTGCCGCCGCATCGGCGCGCACGGCAAGGCGATCATCGAGGAAATCGCGAAGAAGAAGGACGGCCCGGTGAATGTGCTGACGCATTGCAACGCGGGTTGGATCGCTTGCGTCGATTGGGGCACGGCGCTTTCGCCGATCTATCAGGCGCACGACGCGGGCATCCCGGTGCATGTGTGGGTGGACGAGACGCGCCCGCGCAATCAGGGCGCGGCGCTGACCGCGTTCGAGCTTGGCGCGCATGGTGTGCCGCATACCGTGATCGCGGACAATGCGGGCGGCCACCTCATGCAGCACGGGCAGGTGGATCTTTGCATCGTGGGCTGCGACCGCCTCACGGCGGCGGGCGACGCGGCGAACAAGATCGGCACCTACCTCAAGGCGCTTGCGGCGAAGGACAACGGCGTGCCGTTCTATTTCGCGCTGCCGCTGTCGACCATCGACTGGACGCTTTTCGACGGCGTGCGCGATATCCCCATCGAGGAACGCGACGCGCGCGAGCTGACGCATATGACGGGCCGCGCAGAGAGCGGCGACATCGTGACGGTGCAGGTTACGGCGCCGGGCAGCCCCGGCGCGAACCCCGCCTTCGACGTGACGCCCGCGCGGCTCATCACGGGCATCATCACCGAGCGTGGCGTCTCGCCCGCCTCGCGTGAGGGGCTCGCGACGACCTATCCGGACTATGCGCGACCGGCGGCGTAACCGGCTCGCTTGCAGCTCATTAAAACGGCCGGGGATGATGCTCCGGCCGGTTTGGTTCAGGGGACGAAGCGCGTCAGAACCGGAACCGACTTTCAAAGAATTGCGCCGCAGGACGCGCCAACGCTGTGGGCGTCGTTTGTCGATCAGGTTGTCTGCGTCAACGCGATGGCGATTTAACGCAGGCAAATCCGATTGACGCGAAGCGGCGCCAGCAGGCTGCCCGCGCTACTTCCATTCCTCGACGTCGAGATAGGGCTGCTCGGACGGCGGCGCGATGGTGACGCCCGCGGTTTCGAGCACCGCTCCTTCGGGCTGCTCCTCCTCGACACGCTTCGCGGCCTTCTTCACTTCATTGTCGAGATCGATCTGCGAGCAGAGGCCGAGCGCGACGGGGTCCTGTGGCTGGAGGCTCGCGGAATTCCAGTGCGTGCGCTCGCGGATGCTTTCGATGGTCGATTTCGTCGTGCCGACAAGGCGCATGATCTGCGTATCGCGCAACTCGGGATGATGGCGCAGAAGCCAGAGTATGGCGTTCGGGCGGTCGTGACGGCGCGAGACCGGTGTATATTTCGGTGCGCGCTTCGCCTTGATCTCCGGGATGTGAACCTTGGACCGCGACAGCTTGAGCCGATAGGACGAATCTTTCTGGCCGCGGGCGATTTCCTCGCGGCTGAGCTGGCCCGCGCCGATCGGATCGGCGCCGCGAATGCCGGCCGCGACGTCGCCGTCCGCGATCCCCTTCACTTCAAGCACGTGCAATCCGCAGAAGTCGGCGATCTGGTCGAATGTCAGCGAGGTGTTCTCGACGAGCCAGACGGCCGTCGCCTTCGGCATCAGGGGTTTGTCGCTCATAAATTTCCTCCGGTCCTGGAAGCGCGAGCCCTCTCCGCTTCCTGGGCATTCAATTTCCGATTGTGTGGGGGAACCCGCAATCGAAGGGTTAGCGTATAATATAGTCGGTGGTGTGTCTTTGTGCAAACTCTGGATTTCCCGGGGCTGGCGGTCTGCATTAAAGGCTTCCCGCGCAGCTGCGGTACGTTTCCGGGGCGACAATCGCTCATGACGCGGCGAGTCCGCCCATTTTTGCGGGATGACGCCTTGCAAGCGCCGCCAGCCGGGGTAAAGCATGATGGCGCAAACGGGCTTCGGGCGCGATTGGATCATGCGCGCAAGCGACGGGGCTCGAAGGGGCAGCGACGGGGCGGGCGGCGCGCGGTCGTCGCTTATGGGCGGCGGTGTTGAGTCGAGAGGGGGAAGCGGTTCGGAATGCGGCTGGAACTTGTTCATCTCGATAACGCCTTCTCGGGCCAGCGTGCCTTCCTTGACGCGTGTGCGGAACGCGCGGCGGTTTCGGTGGACGCTTTGGCGGATGGCCCCCGCGTGCGGCTTTGGGGTTATGACGCGGACCTTGCAAGGCTTGAAGCGAAGCTCGGTGAGAGCGCGCATCGTCATGGCGATGGTGGCCCGGTTCTCGCCTTCCTCGGTTCGGGTGATTTTCATCACGTCAGCGCCATGCTGATCGCGCGGGCGGCGGCGGATGCGTCGCGCCCCTTCACAATCGTGCATCTGGACAATCATCCCGACTGGGTGCGCTGTTCGAGCGGGATGCATTGCGGTTCGTGGGTGAACCGCGCGCTTGCCATTTCCAACGTGGCGAAAATCATCACCGTCGGCGTTTGCAGCAAGGACCTTCAACACCCGGAATGGAAGGGCGCCAATCTGACCGCGTTGAAGGAGGGTCGGCTTGAGCTTTTCCCGTTCACGCAACCGCCGTCGAAGGTGAGTAGCGATTATGGCGCAGGTCCGAGCCACCGGCAGGAAGGCGGCCTTATCCATTGGACGTCGATCGCCGACATCGGGGTGGCTGCTTTCGTCGAGCTTCTTCTGTCGCGCATCGAAACGGCGGACGTCTACATCACGCTCGACAAAGACGTGCTCGCATCCCCTGACGCGGTGACGAACTGGGATCAGGGCAGGCTGTCGCTCGGCGACGTGATCGCGCTCATCCACGCCGTTGCCGGGCGCCACACCATCGTCGGCGCGGATGTGGTTGGCGATTACAGCGCCCCCTCATACGCGGGCGGCGTGTGGCCTTTCATTCGGAAATGGGGCGAGAGCATCATCGATCATCCACGCGTCGCACTTGGGCCAGAGGCCGTAGCGGCGGCGAATGAGGCAACGAACATGCGGCTTCTCGCTGCGTTCGCGGCAGCGCTGAAGGGGTAGGGCGCGCCTGCAGGGTCTTGCCGCAGATCGGGCGTTGCACGACTGCGATGGGTCAGAGTGAGGGTAACGTCGGCACGCTCACCGGCTGCCGTCAGTTGACGGCTCGCTCAGGTCGATGACGGTGTGAAATTGCGCTCAGTTGAGCGGATGTCTTCTCATTCGGAACATTGCGGCTCCCGACGGGGGCGACGCTCGAAGTTGCCGAAACCGGAATCCCCTAAAGAAACGCAGGATTTCGTCGTCTCGGTCGGCATGCGGAAGACCAGAAGTAGGCAGTACGGAATGTTTTCATCGGCAGCCATTCGCGCTAATGCCGCGTTCTTGCTCCAGGAATCCGTGCGCGCTTTGACGACGGCGTTTCATTTACGTCGAACGCAGCATTCTGGCCTCGATTTGTACTTTGGTTTGCTGATTGAGCAGATCGAGAAGCAAGAGGATGCGATCACGTTCCCGAAATTCGAGGATCCGACCCACTAAGCCGTCGAACGGGCCGCCGTTTACCGTTACAGTCTGTCCCGTCCTGAAAGGCATTTCGGGTTTAGAGATGACACCGTCGGTTTCGCGTGCCTTGAGACTTTCGACGAAACCACCGGGAAGCAAGGCAAGTCTGTCGCCAATTCGCAAGATGGAGCGCACGCCGTAGGTTCCGAGGATCGGTCGCAGACATTGAAGCGCGCTCTGGTGCTCGACAAAAACATACCCCGGGAAAAGCGGCCGCGGCGCATCATAAGCGCGCCGCGCGTGACGGACATGCTTCACCATCATCGGGCAATAGACGGAAATGGCCTGCCTGGCCAGATTTTCGATCGCATAACTTTCGCGGTGCGGATGCGTCATCAGCACGCCCCACTTTGAAGGCTCAACCGGCAACACTGCGTGACACCTACTTATTTATCTTAGCGTATGCCCTGTCTATTCGGATGATATTTTTTGTCAATGGTGTGTTTTGATCGGGCCGTTCCACCATGCTGCGTCCGCCGGGCTGACAGAAACGGGTTGCTCGGGCTGTCGGCCTGTCTGGAACCGCTTTTGCAGATCGACGGCAAATTCGACATCCTCGGAGCGAGGCGCAGCAATGCCGGATCGGATGGCCTTCAAAAAATAGTTAATTCCTATGCTGCGCAGTTGAACTTGTTGGCATGATCGAATAGCTGAATGGAGATAGGAACGGGATTGCACAGAGGTCGACCCTTGGTCACGGGCTTCTTTGTCAAATTTGACGAAAGCCATTTCAGACGCTTCAGGAGGGTCGATGAGCTATGATCTTGCTGGGAAGCGGGTGTGGGTGGCCGGGCACCGCGGCCTCGTGGGAAGCTCGCTCGTGCGCCGTCTCGCCGCCGAAGATTGCATTCTGTTGACCCCGGACAGGGCGCAACTCGATCTTCACTCAAGTGCGGCAGTCGAACGATGGATCGCAGAACACAAGCCGCAAGCGATCTTTCTGGCGGCGGCAAAAGTCGGCGGAATCCTCGCCAATAATCTCCAGCGCGCGGACTTTCTGTATCAGAACCTCATGATAGAGCTGAACGTGATCCATGCGGCCTTCGCGCATGGCGTGGAGAAGCTCCTCTTTCTTGGGTCATCATGCATTTATCCGAGGGATGCAACTCAGCCTATCGCCGAGGAGGCGCTTCTTACCGGGCCGCTCGAACAGACGAACGAGCCTTATGCGCTCGCGAAAATTGCAGGCGTCAAGCTTTGCGAATGCTACCGCCAGCAATATGGCTGCGATTTCATCTCCGCGATGCCGACAAATCTTTACGGCCCAAACGATAACTTCCATCCAAAACATGCGCATGTGCCGGCTGCGCTGATGTCTCGTTTTCATGACGCCAAGATCAAGGGGCTGCCCGAGGTCGCGGTATGGGGTACGGGCACGCCGCGTCGCGAGTTTCTGTTCGTCGATGATTTGGCGGATGCCTGCGTTTTTCTCATGAAAAACTATAGCGGCCCCATCGCCATGAATGTAGGGACCGGCGAAGATGTGACCATCAGATCGTTCGCCGAGATGATCCGGTCTACGACCGGCTATGGGGGCGAACTCGTGTTCGACGCTTCCTATCCCGATGGAACAACCCGCAAGGTTCTCGATGTAAGCCGACTGACAAAATTGGGCTGGAAGGCCAAAACCGATTTACGCGACGGTCTCGCTAGAACTTACGACTGGTATTGCAACAATTATGAAAGATTGAGGGCAGTCTAGGAGATGGAAAAGCGAGCATTGATCACTGGTGTTACCGGCCAGGACGGCGCTTATCTGACCGAGTTCCTCTTGAAGAAGGGCTACCGCGTTTGGGGCATCAAGCGCAGGTCATCTTCTTTCAACACCGGCCGCGTCGATGCCTTTTATCAAGATCCTCATATCGGCGACCCTCTTTTCAGGCTCGTCCATGGCGACATGACCGACGCGACGAACCTCATTCGCGTCGTTCAAGACGTTCAGCCCGACGAGATTTATAATCTCGCGGCGCAAAGCCACGTTCAGGTCAGTTTCGAAACCCCTGAATACACCGCCAATGCGGATGCGCTCGGCCCGTTGCGCCTTCTCGAAGCGATCCGCATCTTGCGGCTTCAAGACAAGGTTCGATTTTATCAGGCCTCGACTTCAGAGCTTTATGGAAAGGTTGCGGAAGTCCCGCAGAGCGAAACAACGCCTTTTTACCCGCGCTCGCCTTACGCCGCCGCCAAGATTTACGCCTACTGGATCACCGTCAACTACCGCGAAGCCTACGGAATGCATGCCTCGAATGGCATTCTTTTCAATCACGAGAGCCCTTTGCGCGGCGAGACCTTCGTCACGCGCAAGATCACGCGCGCGGTTGCGGCCATCTCGCAAGGTTTGCAGGACAGGCTTTTTCTGGGGAATCTGAACGCGAAGCGCGATTGGGGCCATGCGCGCGACTATGTTGCGGGCATGTGGGCCATGGTCCAGCAGGACCGGCCCGGCGACTACGTGCTCGCCACCGGCGAAACACACACGGTGCGCGAGTTCGCCGAGGCGGCCTTCGCGGCAGCGAACTATCGCATTGTCTGGGAAGGTGAGGGGGTTCAGGAGAGAGGGGTGGACGCCAAGACCGGACGGACTTTGGTGGAAGTCGACCCTGACTATTTCCGTCCGACCGAGGTCGATATTTTGCTCGGAGACGCGTCAAAGGCTCGCGCCGCTCTGGGATGGCGTCCCGCAGTTTCCTTCAATGAGCTTGTGAAAGAAATGGTAGCCGCGGACATGAAAGCTGTGCCTCTCGAACGTGAGCGCGTCGAGCGCCACGTTTGATCGTCCGAAGGCCGAAGCTCGAACCGTTCGCGATGCGATAAAAAGGCAAGATATACTTTGACGCCAGATGTCGTGCTCTGCCGACTATGACTTTTCGATAGCGTTCATCTCGGGCGCTTGTTTCGGATCTCGTGCCTGGGAAACTTTGCAGATGAGGCTCTCCCAGGCAGTTACCGCGCGCGACAGGCCGAACTCGCTCTCAAACATCTTTCTGGCGCGCCCGCCTTGCCGCGCGGCCAGTGCCCGATCCCCGGCGAGAAGAAGGATCGCTTCAGCCAGGCCAGTTCCGTCGCCCTCGCGAACGACGAACCCCGTCGCACTGCGCCGTATGATTCGAGCGATCTCGCCATCAGGGTCGCCAATGAAAATTGCCGGTCGCCCGGCCGCCGCGATCCCGTAATATTTGCTGGGTACGATGAAGCCTTCGAGTTCCGGCTTCAGCGAAATGAGATGAACGTCGGCCACGGAAAGGCTTGCCGCCAGGCGTTCGCGCGGCTGATAAGGCTTAAACGTCACGCTATCGTGGCCGCCCGCCTTCACCGCTCGTTTCAGGCGATCCATTTGGGCTCCCCCGCCGATGAACAGCCAGCGGAATACGCAATCAGGAACCGGCCCCTTGTCTGGGCCTTCTACAGCGTCGCCCCCTAATTCAGAAGCGGGGCGATGCTGTAAGGGCCTGTCGTCAATCAACTTTTCTGCTCTCGATCGAGTTCGGCTCAAGGCACGCTGAGCGTGCCAATCGCTTTCTCTGGCTTCGACGAGAGCCAATCGGGCAAGCCTTGTCTTGTCTTCGAGCATCCTGATCGCGCTCAGCATCGTTTCGAGGTCGTGGGCGCGGCCGAGATTTCCGGAATAGCCGACAACAAACGCCTCCCGCAGGCCCCATTCCTCGCGAAGGGCATTGTTTTGCCTTTCGATGGGATGGATATCGCGCCCGTCGGCCCAGTTGGCGATGATCGTGATGCGCTCCTCTCGCACACCGCGCCGCCGGACCTCGTCAGCCATGCGGCCACCCAGCACGACGTTCGCGGCGGCATATCGAAGCGTGAGATCGCGAACCCATCGGAGCAGGGAAAGCGCTCCCTGCTGGACCCTTGTTTGTCCCATGCCAAGCGCGGACGCGACTTCCGGAAAAATGTCCTGAAGCCAGTTGATATGTCTTGCCCCCTTGAGCCGGGCGATGGGAGCCGCAAGCACAGCCAGAAGCGGTGGGTCCGTCTTGACGACGACGAGATCGCCGCGCCTGGCGTGACAGAGAAGGGAGAAGCTCGCCGATGCGAAGAACGTCACGTAATCGAGCGTCCGCCCGAGGAGCTTTCCCCGTCCGAACGCAGTCGTTGAGACGCGATTTATGGTGACGCCACCGACGATTTCGTTTTTCGGCAGCGCGCGGACACCGTCATAGGTGAGCCTCGCGGCGATGACTTCGACCGCATGTCCGCGTACAGCGAGCGCAAAGGCGAGATCAGACAGCATTTGACTCGTTGCGGAATGATCGGGATAGAAAAAGCGATTGAGAAATATGACTTTCAAGGGAGGCTCTTTCGCAGAAAGGAGACAAGGCAGGTCATCGTTTTTCCCTCGATTTCGAGAGGCCGTTGGAGCGAATTTGACATTTGAGTCCCGGTGGCCGCGAGATCTCGCTCAAATGTCAAATTCAAAAGCTCCACCAGATCATGAAGTTGCCAGTGGGCATTCCGATTCCGACATTTGCTCGCAAGCGTGCTGCAAACGGATGCAAATGTCGGAATCG
>NZ_JASGFR010000049.1:0-23629 GCF_047605405.1 Rhodomicrobium sp.
GGCACCGCCACCACAATGGGCGCGTCCTTGTAGCCCCCGTATCCGCCGCCGGCATAGATATCCGCGGCCTGGGCAGAACCGATCAACGCAAGCGCACCGACTGCAAACGCGCTCGACCGCACAACACGAACAGACATAACCCTCACTCCTATTCCCGCCTAGATTGCATGACATGATTACGCTACACTTATGGAGTGTTTACACGCCCAGCGCTTAAACTCAAGATAGCGGAATGCATAGGCGCTCGTTTTACGAGTGCACGCAAAATATTATACCGGTTGAAATCGTTTGGATTCAGAGGGTTGCAGCATCATATAGGCGTTGAACTGTTGATTTCATGCCACAGCGCCAGACTTGATTCGCCCTGAAACGCTTCCTTAAAACTTGTGCAAATGCACTGTGTCGACACGCCTATCTCTCATTTCTGGTCCGCTAACCCTGTCGAAGGTGGCGTCATCCAGGGCATCAATCGCAGGGAGGCCGAGGCATGCCCGCAGACATGGAAGCATGGTGCTTAAGCATCCCGTGTCTCTGGCCCGGGTCGTAAAGGGCGCGAAAGCGCGCCTCGTGCCGCGGCATTCGTGCCTCGTTCTTGCTTTCGGCGCGACATCGGCTATATCAGGCGCTGAGCGGGCTCACCCATAACAAGCGGCGATCTGGCGTTGAAACGCGCTCATCCCTTTTTGTTCTCGCGCATGCGCCGCGGGTGCGCGAGACTCGAACCGGACCGTAAAGATGAGCGTGAAAACCGAAGTGACCCACGAGAAGGAAAAGAAGGAGAGTAGTGCGTACGATCTTGCGATTGTTCTCCTGCAGGCTATCGCCATCGCGATCGTGATCCGCATCTTCCTTTTCCAGCCGTTCAATATCCCGTCCGGCTCCATGATCCCTACGCTGCTTGTCGGCGATTACCTGTTCGTTTCCAAATACAGCTACGGCTACAGCAAATATTCCTTCCCCTTCGGAGCGGGGATGTTCAGCGGGCGGATTCTCGCGTCTGATCCCGATCGGGGCGACGTTATCGTGTTCAAGACGCCCCGGGACAATTCCACCGATTACATCAAGCGCCTTGTGGGGTTACCCGGCGACCGCATTCAGCTGATCGGCGGGCAGCTTTACATCAACGGCGAGGCGGTCAAACGGGAGCGCGCGCCCGACGCCGTGATGGATACGAAGTGCGGGCCCAATCAGACGGTGCACCAGTATCGCGAAACGCTGCCGAGCGGCCGCAGCTATCTGACGCAAAAGCTCTCGGAAACCTGCCGTCTCGGTCGGTTCGGCGCAGCGGACGATACGGAAGTGTTCGTCGTGCCTCCGCAGCATTATTTCTTCCTCGGTGACAACCGCGACGACTCCGCCGATAGCCGCTTCTTCGACGGAAACGGCATCGGCTATGTTCCTTCGGAAAACCTCGTGGGCCGCGCCCGCGTGCTGTTCTTCTCCATCGGCGAGCCCGCTAGCTGGCTCGCCCCATGGCGCTGGCCCCTGGAGATCCGCTGGTCGCGGATCGGAACCGTGATTCACTAAGTTGCCCGTCAAGAAACCGCGCATCGAGGAGCTTGAAGCTTCCCTCGGCTATCAATTCAAGGAACGGAGCCTCCTGGCGGAGGCTCTTACCCATTCGAGCGCTCGCAGCGAGAAGGGCGGCAGAGACAACGAACGGATGGAATTTCTGGGCGACCGGGTGCTCGGCCTGTCCGTTGCCGCGTTGCTCTACGAGCGCTTTCCCAACGCGCGCGAGGTCGAGCTTGCCAGACATTTCAATTCGCTCGTCTGCAAGACGACATGCGCCGAGGTCGCGGTAAGGCTTGAGCTTGGTCCGCATCTCGTGATGGCGCCAAGCGAGGCGCGGTCCGGTGGACGAAAAAAAGATGTGATCCTCGCCGACGCCGTGGAGGCGCTGCTGGGAGCAATTTCCGTCGATGGCGGTTTTGCCGCGGCGGAAGCCGTCGTGCATCGCCACTGGGAGCCGTTCATCGTCTCGGGCGAGCCGCCGGCCCCCGATGCCAAGACGGCGCTTCAGGAATTCGCGCAGAGCCAGAAGCGCGGCTTGCCGGACTATCATGAGGTGGAGCGGTCCGGGGCCGATCACGCACCGAGCTTTACGGTCGAGGTCAGGGTGCGGGGATTGAAGCCGGAGCGCGGCACCGGCTCGTCGCTCAAGAAGGCACAGCAGGCGGCGGCGGAAGCGCTCCTGAAGCGCGAAGGCGTCGGCCAACCGGAACGGGAAAATGCCTGAGAACAAGAAGAACAGAGGCGACGCTCTCGAAGACGCGGAGCATGTCGAGCACGAAGCCGCCGAAGCCACTGGCGGTGCAGAGCAAGCTCATCCGCAAGTACCCGTGTATGAGCGCAGGCGTCTGTCCGAAGAGGACGGCGGCCCTGTCTCCGCTTCGTCGGCGGAACGCGGAACGCAACATTCACCCGGCGCGGGCAGCCGCTGCGGCTTCGCGGCCGTGATCGGCGCGCCCAACGCAGGGAAGTCCACGCTCGTCAATGCGCTTGTCGGTGCGAAAGTGTCCATCGTCACGCACAAGGCGCAGACGACGCGCACGCGCGTTCGCGGCATCGCGCTCGATGGCGAGGCTCAGATCGTGCTCGTCGACACGCCGGGCATCTTCGCACCGAAGCGTCGGCTCGACCGCGCCATGGTGGAAACCGCCTGGACAGAGGCGCGCGAGGCGGATGTTGCCGTGCTCGTGGTGGACGCGGCGCGCGGTTTCGACGACACGGTCGATCCTATCGTGAACGAAGCGGCTAACCTCAAGATCCCGCTCATTCTGGCGCTGAACAAGGTGGACAAGATCCACAAGGAGAAGCTTCTCGCACTGGCGGGCGAGGCATCCGAGCGGCTCAAGCTCGAAAGTCTTTTCATGATTTCGGCGCTTTCGGGCGACGGCGTGGAGGACCTGCGAAGCTCTCTCGCCTCCCGCATGCCCTATGGTCCGTGGCTCTTCCCGGAAGACCAGATCGCGGATGCGCCGCTGCGCCAGTGGGCGGCCGAAATCACGCGCGAGAAGATGTTCATCCGGCTGCATGAGGAAATTCCGTATTCCTCCACCGTCGAGACCACGAGCTGGAAAACCGTTCGCAAGGGCGCCGTGCGCATCGAGCAGACGATTTTCGTGGAGCGGGAAAGCCAGCGCAAGATCGTACTCGGCGCCAAGGGGCAGGCGATCAAGCACATCTCCATGGAGGCGCGCAAGGAGATCGAAGAGGGCATCGAGACGCCTGTGCATCTCTTTCTGTTCGTGAAGGTGCGCGAGAACTGGGCCGACGATCCCGAGCGCTATCGCGAGATGGGTCTCGATTTCCCGAAGAAATGACGCGGCGCGCGCGCCCGCAGGCTTTCGTTCGGGGAGCCGTTCCCGCGTTGCCTGTGCGTGGCCTGAAGGACGGTATCGGCGGAGCGCATCGCCAGAGATGGGTGGGCCGTGAGATGGTCTGACGACGGCATTTTCCTGGCGGGGCGCCCGCACGGTGAGACAAGCGTCATCGCCGACATATTCACGCGTGCCAACGGTCGCGCCAAGGGGCTTGTGAAGGGAGGGCGTTCGCGCCGCCTCCGGCCGCTCCTTCAAACCGGAAATACGCTCGGCGTCGAATGGCGCGCCCGTCTCGACGATCAACTCGGCGTCTACACGGTCGAACTCGCGCGCGCCACTGCCGCGAACGCGCTCGACGATCCGTCCGCGCTTGCGGGCATGACGGCGTTGGCGGCGCTGCTGCAAGTTCTGGCGGAGCGCGATCCACACCCCGCACTTTATGACGCCGCGCAGGATTGCCTTGCGCAAGCATCCGACACAAATTTTCCGGCCGCCTTCATCCGCTTCGAAATGAACTTTCTGAACGAACTGGGCTTTGGCCTCAACCTCGCGACATGCGCCGCGACCGGGCGCAAGGAAGACCTCGCCTACGTCTCGCCAAAATCCGGGCAGGCCGTGTGCCGCGAAGCGGGCGAACCTTATGCCGACCGCCTGCTTCCATTGCCTGCCTTCCTCGCGAACGGAGCGAGCGCGAACGCTCCATCCGGCACGGAGATCGAAGCGGGACTTCAACTCACCGGTCATTTTCTCGCGGCGCACGTCTTCGCTGAAAGCGGCAGGCCAATGCCGAGGGCGCGGGAAGAGTTCGTCCGCGCGCTCAGGCGCAGGCCCTGACCGGATGCCTCGCATGTCCGGCCTGTGCGGGCAGGCATGACTCCCGTGCTGCCCGCGCCCTACTTTGGAAGCAGAACCTTAACTGATCCCCCGTGTTATAGTGGCTCTTGGCAGTGCAAAACCCTTTTGAATTGAATAAAGGCGCGCGATTCGCCATTTAGTGTTTTGCACGCGGTGCAACGCTGGCCTATTCGTGGGCATCCGGGCGTTGGCCGTACCGGGCGCCGCTCAAGAACCGGCGTATCCTGCGCCACAGACTAAAAAAAAGCAGCCCGGTCAGCCGCATAGAAAGGTTTCTTGTGGACGTTCTCGGAACCATCCAGGAATTTATCCTCGCGCATAAGGATCTGGCCGGGCCGGTCCTCGCCGTCATCGCTTTCGGCGAATCCCTGATCCTCATCGGTCTTTTCTTTCCAGCCACCGCGATCATGCTTTTTACGGGCGGCCTCATCCAGAAAGGCATGCTCGACCCGACCACGGTCATCTTGTGGTCCATCGCGGGCGCGTGCCTCGGCGATGCCGTAACCTATTGGCTCGGCCGCTGGATCGGCCCGAGCGTCGTGCATCGATGGCCGCTCAACCGCGAGAAGGAAGGCGTGGCCCGGGCGCGACTTTTCTTCCGCAAATACGGGTTTCTTTCGATCTTCATCGGCCGTTTTCTCGGCCCGGTCCGATCCACGATTCCCCTGGTCGCGGGCATCATGCGGATGCGTCACCTCACCTTCCAGATCGCCAATGTTACGTCGGCCATCGCGTGGGTGCCGTTCATGTTGTTGCCGGGTTATTTCTTCGCCCGGGAAGTCGGAGACTTCACCGAGGTGAGTACAGGGGGCTGGGTCGTCATCGCCGTCATCGTGCTCGCCTTGACGGCACTGTTCACGATCATCGCCGTCAAGGTGCAGGGGACAAGCGCCAAGGAGCGCCGCAGGCGCCGTCCACGGCCGGAGGAAAACAGCGTCCCGGCCGAGTGAAGCGTCGTACCGAAATCGGTCGGCTTATGCTTGCAAGCTGATCGAATGGCAGCGCCAGCGGTCAAGCGTCCTCAATTCGACGAGCAGGCTTCAATCGAGGTGGGAATCGTCCGAGCGCTCGCCATGCCGGGGGCGATTTCCCGGATCTTCTGATAGTCACGCATCGCCTCGGCGGTTTTGCAAAGGCGCTCGTATGCCTTGGCACGATTGTAAAGTCCTACCGGGTTGCCGGGGCTGAGCCGGATGGCCGTCGAATAGGCTTCGACCGCCTTTTCGGGGCTTCTCGTCTTGTCGAAATAAACGCCGAGATTGTAGAAGGTGAGAGGATTTCCGCCATCGAGCGCCGCCGCCCGGGTGAGATCCTCATAGGCGCGGTCGAACTGGGCGAGCGCGAGAAAGGCCGCGCCCCGGTATGTAAGCGCCCTTGCATCGGCAGGGTTCACGTCCACGGCCTGCGAACAGAGCGTGACGGCGTCCGTCAGGGCGGCTTTTCTCAGAGCGTTCTCGCACGCAACCGAGGCTCCGCCTGCATGGGCAACCGTTCCGGCGAACGCGAAGGCTGCGGCGAGCGTCAAGGGAAGAAGTCGCATGAGATGTGCTCTTTTCTACAGCGTCGTAGCGTCAAAATCCGAAGCGGCGAGACGGTGATCCAAGGTTGTCGTTCACTCCTTCGCGTCAAACCTGACACAGGAAGATCCGAAACGCCGGCAACCGGGCTCCCGCGCCAAGAGCGAGGGGCTGGGCTCGGCAGAAATGCGAACAGGCTTCCAGCCAGCGCGTCGGGCGTGGCCCGACGTATGCCTGCTCAATAAAGGGATCGACTTGCCGCAGGCTTGCCGCGCGCTTTTTGCAGGCTGACCGCGTCTGCAAGCCGCCGTTTCAAGGCGTAAAACTATGTGTCGACGAGCGACTTCGCATTTGCTCCCTTGCCGAAAGGATGAGAAAAGCCGCCACGGTTTTCCGATCAACTTCGAAAGGGATGATCCATGGACGCGCATGACTTCCGCCGCTTCGGCCACCAGTTGATCGATTGGGTAGCGGATTACCGGGAAGGGCTCGCCAGCCGTCCCGTCATGAGCGAGGCACAGCCGGGACAGATCCGCGCGGCCTTTCCCGCGCATCCGCCGCAAAAGGGCGGTCGGCTTGGCGAAGCGGTGACTGCGCTCGACCGCGACGTACTCCCCGGCATCACGCATTGGAATCATCCGAGCTTTTTCGCCTACTTCCCGAGCAACACGAGTTACGCGTCGATCCTTGCGGATCTCGTGATCGCCGGGCTGGGCGCGCAAGGCATGAGCTGGCAGACGAGCCCCGCCGCGACCGAGGTGGAAGAAGTCGTCATGGACTGGCTTCGGCAGATGGTGGGGCTGACGGAGTCCTTCACCGGCGTGATCCACGATACAGCCAGCACCGCAACGCTGACCGCTCTTCTCAGCGCCCGCGAGCGTTCGTCTGGCTTCAGCCAGAACAACGGGGGCCTTCAGTCCGGCGAGGCGCCGCTCGTCGTTTATGCCTCCGACCAAAGCCACAGCAGCATCGAAAAGGCGGGGCTGCTCGCCGGTTTCGGGCGCGATCATCTGAGGCTCATCGAGACCGACGACGACCACGCTGTGCGGCCCGATCTTCTGGAAGCGGCCATCGCCGAGGATTTGCGCCGGGGCCGGCGTCCCTGCGCTGTCGTCGCCTGCATCGGAACCACGGGCACCACCGCCGTCGATCCGCTGGCGAAAATCGCCGAAATCGCCCAACGCTTCAGCCTGTGGCTTCACGTCGACGCGGCCATGGCGGGCACCGCGATGGTGCTGCCTGAGTGCCGCGACCACTGGGCGGGCATCGAGCGCGCCGATTCCCTCGTCTTCAATCCGCACAAGTGGATGGGCGTCGGCTTCGACTTCAGCGCTTATTACGTGCGCGATCCGGAACACCTGATCCGCGTCATGAGTACCAATCCGAGCTATCTTCAGACGAAGCAGGACGGCGCGGTGAAGAATTATCGCGACTGGCACATCCAGCTTGGCCGGCGCTTCCGCGCGCTGAAGCTCTGGTTCCATCTGATGGATGTGGGCGTCGAAGGCGTTCAGGAGCTGGTACGCCGCGACCTTGCCAATGCGCAATGGTTCAAGGATCGCGTCGACGCCGCCGCTGAATGGGAGCGCCTCGCGCCGGTGCCCTTTCAGACCGTGTGCATCCGTCACGTGCCCGCCGCGCTCAAGGATAATGAGGACGCGCTGAAGGCGCACAATCTGGAACTGGCCCGCAGGGTGAACGAAGGCGGCAAGGCTTACATCACGCCCGCTATGCTGAAGCGGAGGCAAATCCTTCGCGTAAGCATCGGCGCAACTGCCACCGGGCGCGCCGAGGTGGAAGCGCTTTGGGGGCTCTTGAACGAGGCAGCCGCTGCCACCGGCTAAATTTCCGTCGATCCGAAACAAGACAAGCTGATCGACACCATAAATCGCCAGCGGCGTTCCGCGTCCCATTTACGCCATGGCGTTTTGGTTCGGCAGCTCCTCCCGCACCCCGGATCAATTCAGGCCGAGTTTGACCGTCGCCTCGATCTGCGGCTTCATCTCTCGGACGATGGCGACGTTTTGCGCCGGTGGCTCCTTGGCGAGTTCCTCGCCGGCCTTGTCGAGATTTTCCTTGAGCTTTGCCTTCTGCTTCTCGTTCAGGAGCCCAAGCTTCTCAAGCTCCTTCATGGCGTTGTCCTTGTGCTTGTCGAGCGCATCGCGCGCCACTCCTCGCGACGGTCCGACCGTCAGATGCAGATAAGCCTGAGCTATGGCGCGGCCCGTATCGGCCCAATCGGACACGTCGGAGAAGCCATGCTTGCCGGCGATGGTTTTCGCCTCGGTCTTGAGCTTTGTCTTTTTAACCGCCTTGACGACCGCGCCGATGGGATTTTTCGAGGCGTCCTGATCCGCGCTCGCCTGAAGCCCCTCGGTGATCGCGATGGCGCGCATCTCGGTGAACGAATCGAGGAAGCGCGTCACGCTCTCGCGCGTGAGTTCCCCATCCTTCGCCGCCGCTGATCCGATGGTCGGACTGACAGCCGCAGCGAGCACCACTAGAATGAAACCGAACAATTTTCGCAGGTCGAACTTCCAAAAATCGTTCACGCGCAGATCCATATTCTTTTCCCCCCGGCGTAGCGACCGTGCCCGTGATCCCGCGAAATCTTGGTGAAATAACGGAGATGCCATCTTGGACTCCCACGATAACGCGAAGCTGATCCCACCGAAGATGACGGCGGACGAGGTTAACGCCTTTCTCGCGCAGGTCTTTCCACAGGTCTCCATCGGGCGCTCTTACAGGGTCGAGGAAACCCGCCACGGTTTCGCACGCATGCGCATGGTCTACGGCGACCACTTGTTGCGGCCCGGCGGCACGATTTCGGGGCCCGCGATGTTCACGCTGGCCGATGTGGCGATGTATGCGGCGGTTCTCGCCTCCATCGGTCCGGTGGCGCTTGCGGTGACGACGAGCCTGACGATCAACTTTCTCAGGAAGCCCGAGCCGCGCGACATGATAGGCGAGGCGCGCATGCTGAAACTCGGCACGCGGCTTGCTGTGGGCGAGATCGCGCTGCATTCGGATGGCGAGAGCCAGCTTGCGGCCCACGCAACGGCGACCTATTCGGTGCCTCCGCATTGAGGTATCATGACACCGTATTGTGCGGTATTATAATACCGTTATCATAATCCATTGTTTTTGCGCCGCTATTTTTCGATGCATCTCTGTCGCGTGCCGTTGACAGGGCCCGTCCGGTCAACTATCTATTGTCGCCAATCGGGCCATGCGGCCCCTTTTTTATTGGAGCCCGGCCCGGCCGGACATTCTCATGGCAACCTATTCCGCTAAACCATCTGAAATCGAGAAGAAGTGGATTCTGATCGATGCCGAGGGCCTCGTGGTCGGCCGCCTGGCGACGATCATCGCGAACCGCCTGCGCGGCAAGCACAAGCCCACCTTCACCCCACATATGGATGACGGCGACAACATCATCGTCATCAACGCCGCGAAGGTCGTCTTCACCGGCAACAAGCTGCACGACAAGGTCTACTACCGCCACACCAACCATCCCGGCGGCATCAAGGAACGGCGCCCGTTTGAAGTGCTCGGCGGCAAATTTCCCGGTCGTGTGCTCGAAAAGGCCGTTGAGCGCATGGTTCCGCGCGGTCCGCTCGGTCGCAAGCAGATGACGAACCTGCGCATCTATCCGGGGGCGGAGCATCCGCACGCGGCGCAAAATCCCGAGACGCTCGATGTTCGGGCTCTGAATTCCAAGAACGTGGCGAGGGTTCGCTAATGTCTGAGACAGCAAAGACTTTTTCGGGTCTCGACAAGGGCGCCGCTGCGGCCGCTCCCGTCGCCGACGACCGTTCGCGTCCGGTTCACGTGCAGAAGCTTGACGCTCACGGCCGCGCCTATGCGACCGGCAAGCGCAAGAACGCAGTCGCTCGCGTCTGGGTGAAGCCCGGCGTCGGTAAGATCGTGGTCAACGACAAGGACCATGAGGCTTATTTCGCGCGCCCCGTGCTCCAGATGATCCTGAAGCAGCCGCTCGTGACCGCCAACCGCCTCAGCCAGTACGACATTTACGCGACCGTTGCCGGCGGCGGCCTGTCGGGACAGGCGGGCGCGGTGCGCCATGGTCTGTCCAAGGCTCTCACCTATTACGAGCCGGAGCTTCGCACGGTCCTCAAGAAGGAAGGCTTCCTCACCCGCGACAGCCGCGTGGTGGAACGCAAGAAGTACGGCAAGGCGAAGGCCCGCCGCAGCTTCCAGTTCTCGAAGCGCTAATGGCGAGGGCGCTTCGGGCGCTCTCGATTTCCAGTCGATCAACCCGCCTTCCGGTGTTAAACCGAAAGGCGGGTTTTTTTATTGCGATGTCGCCATCACCTCATCGGGCAATGGAGGTGGGCGCAGTCCGCAAAGAGGCTTGATATGCCAAATACCACGGGCAAAAAAATCAAAATCGGCGTGATCGGCGCGAGCGGCTACACGGGAGCGGATCTCATCCGTCTGGCCGCTTGCCATCCGGGCATCGAAATCGCGGCGCTCGCCGCGAATACGCACGCGGGCAAGCCGCTCTCCGACGTTTTCCCGCATCTCGGCTTCGTGGATGCGCCGCCGCTCGTCAAGGCGGAGGAAGTTGACTGGTCGAGCCTCGATGCGGTGTTCTGCGGCCTTCCGCATGGCACCGCGCAGGACATCATCGCCACGCTCCCCGAGACCGTGAAGGTGATCGACATGTCTGCCGATTTCCGGCTGAAGGACACATCCACCTACGCCAAATGGTACGGTCGCGAGCATGCCGCGCCGCATCTTCTCGAAGGCGCTGCCTATGGCCTGACGGAGCACAATCGCGAGGCGATCCGGGCCGCGCGCCTCGTCGCGTGTCCCGGCTGCTATCCGACCGCAACGCTGCTCGCGCTGCTTCCGCTCGTCGCCGCGAAGCTTGTCGAGGCCGACGACATCATCGTCGACGCGAAGTCTGGCGTGTCCGGCGCGGGGCGCTCGCTGAAACAGAACATCCTGTTCTCGGAGGCGGGCGAGGGGCTGTCGCCCTACGCGATCGCCGGCCATCGGCATGCGCCCGAAATCGAGCAGGAAATATCGAGGGCGGCGGGCGCGACCGTGTTCGTGAACTTCACGCCGCATCTCGTCCCGATGAGCCGCGGCGAACTCGTAACGGCCTATGTGAAGCTCACAGGCGGTCACACGGCCGCCGATCTCGCCGCCGCCTTGGCCGAGCGCTACGCGGGCGAACCGTTCGTCAGGCTTGCGCCCAAGGGCACGCTCCCGTCCACGCAATTCGTTCGCGGCTCGAATTTCTGTCTGATAGGCGTTTATGCCGACCGCATACCGGGCCGCGCCATCGTCGTTTCCACCATCGACAACCTCGTGAAGGGGTCTGCCGGGCAGGCGGTGCAGAATTTCAACCTCATGTTCGGCTTCGAGGAAACGGCGGGCATCGCCCAGCAACCCCTGTTCCCGTGATTGAGCCGGAAACTTGCATGGGAAACACATCGGGGTAAAAAATCCGATGTCTACCGAAATGACATAAACTCGTGCCGGGCGGTGTGGTAAGAGCCCCTATCTCACGACCAATCGACATTCGTTCGGCATCAGAGGACAACCATGATCCGAAACGTTCTCATCGCCGTCTTGGCCCTCGCGCTTGCGGGCCTTGCCTACCAATATCAGCTGGTTACCGCCTCGGTGGACCAGCAAGCGAAGCTTGTGATCGAAACGCGGGACAAGGCCGAGAAGGAATTGCAGGCCTTGCGCGACAAGCTCGCGGCGGAAGAACGCGCGCGGCAAGGTTTCGAGAAGGACGCGAAGGCCGTGTCCGCGAAGCTCGCCGAGGAACAGACGGCGCGCGATGCCGCCGAGCACGCCGCGCAAGCCAAGCAGGCTGAACTTCAGAGCGCGCTCGATGCCGCGCAGCACGCAGCCAAAGCCGCGCAAGCGAGGCACGCCGAACTTCAGAGCGCGCTCGACGCCGCGCAGCAGGATGCGCGGCAGGCTCGCGAGTCGCTCGACCGCGTTCAGCGCGAGAAGGAAAATGCCGAGCTGACCGCCAAACAGGCGCTGGAAACCCTCGCCCGCGAGAAGAAGCCGCCAAGGGGATGAAGTGCCTCGCCTTGAACCTTGCGCAGTCATGAGAGATCAGAGCGGCTCGCGGTGACCTGAAACAGCGCATCGGTTTCAGCGACAATGCGGCCTTTCCCCTTCCCGATACGGCTTCGCTGCAATGCGATGCGGCTAATTCGACCCTTCGCCATCTCGTCCGGCCCTTCTCGCGCGCTGGCCTGTCGCTGGTCGATGGTGCTTCTCACTGAAACCGGATGCCGAAGGGCAATCTCGCCCGGCGGCGGAGCGGTTTGCGGCGTGTCTCAACTGCCTTTCGCGCGCGCGGCTTTCCGACTGTCTCCTCCGCATTGGGTTTCGGTATCGCCGCCTCGCGCACGGCGGGTGCAGCCGCTGGAACGGGAGCGGGCGCTACCGTCACCGGCTTCTCGCTCGGCGGCGCCTTGCCGCTAACGGGAACCGGTGAAGGCGGCGGTCCGTATACGACCGGCGTTTCCTTCGGCGGTAACGCGCCATTCACTGGAACCGGCGTAGCCGCCTGCTTCGCAGCCAGCGCCGCCGCTCTCCGCTGCGCCTCACGCGCGCGTGCCTCAGCACCCGTGAAATCGCACAGAGGGCTTCGCCGCTCCGTCATGTCGAGATGAAAGTGGTTGCCGTGCGCCTCGTTCGCCTCCGGCCCAAGCGTGGTGCCGAAGATGCGGCATGCGCCCGCGTGAATGTCGCGCAGGAAGGCCGCTCGCTCGTCGCCCGCAGCCCAATGCTCGTCGAGCGCGATTTTCTCGCCCCGCGCGGTAACGAATGAGCCGATGTCGAGCGCATTCGCATAGGCGTGCTGACTGATGCGCTGCGAAAAGCCGCCATTGCGCGAGCGGCAGTCGTAGCCCGACATCGCGCCGACGCGCACCACGACAGCGTTGAGATGTTCCTTCGCCTTTGGCTGCACGACCTCCGTGAACCAGCGCCGCATCGCTTCGCCCAGTTTGCAGGTGATCGTCGGCGCGGGCGCGAACATGGCAGCGGGGCCAACCTTGTCTTCGAGCGCCTTAAGCCGGATCGGCGAGGGCGCGCCGCAAGCCCCTTCGCGCAGCGGTTCGAGGCGCTCATAGACGACGCCCAGCGCGGGGAGACGCCAGTCGCAATCGCGCCGTGCCGCTTCGATTTCAGCTTGCGTCCAGACCTGCGGAGGGAGCGGCGGGCCATAAATTTCGGTCGCCGATGAGGGGATGGAAACGGCGAGCGACGGCGACGGAGGAGCCTTCTGCATGTCGGCAGCCTTGGACGGATCGTCAGGCGTTGACGCCAGCGACGGCGGTGGCGAAGGACCGCGCTGCACTTCCGGCGCAGCGCCCTTGGGAGCAAACGTCACCGTGGCTTCGGGCAGTTGCGGCGGTTCCGGGGGAGCCTGAACCTCCGAGGCTACGCCGGAAGCCTTCTCAGGCGGCGCCACCGGAAAGGCGGGAAGCGGCAGCCGCTCGCGAACCTCACGCGGGTCGGATTTGCTCCCGGCGGCAGGCGTGTCCTTTCTCGCGTCTTGTGGCTGCCGACGGTCCGGCGGTTCCGCACCGTTTTTCACCGGCGCGCGCGTCCGCCTGTGCCGATAGCTGCGATGTCTGCGGCGCACATCCATCGCCAGCGAGGGCGGCGCTTTCACGGTTTCAAAAGCAACGACCGGTGCAGCCGACAAGGGCGGCGCCAACAGGAACCAGCTCGTCAAGCCTGCAACGCCCGCCAGGAAAACGGCCCATCGAGGGCACCGCACCGAAACATGCATGCGAGAACATCCAAATCGGTTAACGATGACTGGATAGCGACGAAACGATGATGTAACCGGCTGCCTTATATTCAGCTATTCGACACGCTCCCCCGTAGATCTGCTTCCAATGTCCCGAATGCCTTATGCAAGCGCTCCTTCGGTTTCGGCGCTTTCCCCCTCGCGCGGCAGCGGCCGGATGCGGCCTTCCAGATGTTTGAGCGGCGCGGGGCACGGCCCGCCATAAGCCCAGTCGAGCAGTTCCACGGTGTGCACGATGGGGAACGGTCCCGAGAGCTGGCTTATGCAGCCGACATTGCCGCTCGCCACGACATCGGGTTTCACGCTGGCGATAGCCTGAAGCTTGCGTTCCCTCAGTTGCTTCGCGAGGTCCGGCTGCAACATGTTGTACGTGCCCGCGGAGCCGCAGCAGATGTGCCCTTCGGGAATTTCGACGACGGTGAAGCCCGCGTTGCGCAGAAGCTGGCGCGGTTCTTCGATCACGCGTTGGCCATGCTGCATCGAGCAGGAGGATTGATAGGCCACGCGGATGTCGCTCCAACCGACGGGCGCATCGATCTTCCGCGAGGCCGCAAATTCGGAAACATCCTTCGCCAGGCTCGACACATAACGCGCCTTTTCAGCGTAGGCCGGGTCATCAGCGAACAGATGCGCGTAGTCCTTCACGGTCGAACCGCAGCCCGACGCGTTGATGACGATGGCATCGATCGGACCGCTCTCGCGGGCGTCGTGCCAAATGTCGATGTTGGCCTTGGCAAGCGCCTTCGCCTCGGCTTCCTTGCCCATGTGCAACGTAAGGGAGCCGCAACAGCCCTCATTTTCCGAAAGCACGACGTCGTAACCGATGTGGTTCAGAAAACGCACGGTCGAGTCGTTGATGTTCGGCTTCAGCACCCGTTGCACGCAGCCGCGCAACAGCAAGACGCGGCCACGGCGCGGCTTCTCCGTCTTCACCGTCGCGGCTTGCGTATACACGCCACTTTTGACCCGGCCGCGCGGCGCCAGGTTGAGCATCGCCCCGATGGTCTTGAATCGCGAGTTGATCAGGAGCCGCCGGAGCGGAAGGGCGAGGAAAACGCCGCCGAGCGCCACCCGGAAACGCTTGGGGTAAGGCAATATGGCGCGCAGCAGTTTGCGGATCGCCTCATCCGCCGGAGCGCGTCTGGACGAGGTTTCTATGATCTGGCGCGCATAGTCGGACAGATGCCGATAGTCCACGCCGCTCGGACACGTCGTCATGCACGAAAAGCAGGAGAGACATCGATCGAGATGCGGGCGCACCTGCTTCGGCGTGGCCTTGCCTTCGAGCATCGTCTTGATGAGATAGATGCGTCCGCGCGGGCTGTCGCGTTCATCGCCGAGCATCAGGTAGGTCGGGCAAGTCGCGATACAGAATCCGCAATGCACGCATTTGCGGAGGATGGCGTCGGCCTCCTTCATGCGAGGGTCGCGAAGCTGAGCGAGCGTGAAGTTCGTTTCCATGCGCTCAGACTCCCGCGTACATCCGCCCGGGGTTCAGTATGCCCTCGGGGTCGAACGATTTCTTCACAGCGCGCACGAGATTCATCTTTGCGACGGGCTGCGGGTGGAAAACCTCGATGCCGGAGCGCACCGAGCGGGGCGCGCGCATGAGCATCGAATCCGCGTCGTATTCGGCGAGCACGCGGCGCACATCGGTTACGCTCGCGTCGGCGGAGGGCGGCAGTTCCAGCCACAGGAGGCCGCCCGACCATTCATAGGCGGCGCGGACGTCGAGGAAAGCGGAGAGCGCGCGCACAATGGGCGCGGCCCTGGAAGGCGCGACCGAAATCCGCCAGAGCGGCCGGTCGAACCTAGCGGAAAGAAAGGCCAGCGAGCGGATGTCGGCCCAGAAGAAGCGCGAACGCTCGTGGTCCAGTTCGTAGGATTCGCCAAATGGCGAAAGCAGGCGCCTCAATTTGTCGATGCGGTGCGTCAGGCTCTGCGGGCTTCCCTCAAGCCTGAGCGCGGTGAGAGCCGTCTTCGCGGGCGCGATCTCTGGATCGGCAAGCCGCGCGACCAGCGCACCGTGGAGATGGACCGTGCCGGAAACCTCGTAGGGCGTTCCCATGGCGGCGCTCATCACGCCCACGGCCGCCTCGTCGGCCAGCCCGACAAAAAACACCGTCCGCGTCTCCGGCGCCCTTGGGAGCACCTTGAAGGTCAGTTCCGTGATGACCGCAAGCGTACCCCACGAGCCGCACAGGCCGCGTGTGAGGTCCACCCCGGTTACGTTTTTCATGACGCGTCCGCCCGAGTTGATCGTCTCGCCCTCTCCGTTTATGGCGCGAAGCCCCAGCAGGTAGTCACGCGCAGCGCCTCTGAGAACGCGGCGAGGCCCCGAAATGTTCATCGCCGCCACCGCCCCGAGGCTCGCGGCCATGGAGTCCGGGCCGTAGATGCGGGAAAGATCGGCCGGCTCGAAGGCAAGTTCCTGGTTTTTCCGCGCGAGCGTCGCTTCGAGTTCGTGGAGCGGCGTGCCGGCGCGGGCGCGCACGACCAATTCCGACGGTTCGTAGAAGGTTATGCCCCCGAGCTTGGCGGTAGAGACTATGGCGGCGCAATTCGCTGGGCGCCCGGCCTCGCGCTTCGAGCGGAAGCCGCACACTTCGATCGGCGTGCCCGAGGCGCGCGCGGCCTTCACGAAATCGGCGAGTTCCGCCTCGGTGGTCGGCATGGTGACGTCAGACATGTGCGCGGGCCTCGGCGGCGAAGCGCTCCTGAAGATCGAGGGGGAAGACCTTGCCGTAATTCAGGAGCCATAGGGGATCGAAAGCCGCCTTGACACGCATCTGCTGGAGAAGATCGGCTTCGGAATACTGATAACGCATCAACTCCCGCTTTTCGATGCCCACGCCGTGTTCGCCGGTAAGGCAACCGCCCGCATCCACGCAGAGCTTCAGAATGTCGGAACCGCACTGCTCGGCAATCACTTTTTCGTGTTCGTCGTTCGCGTTGTACATGATCATAGGATGGAGATTGCCGTCGCCGGCATGGAAAATATTCGCGACTCTCAGGCCGTGCCGGTTGCCGACAGCCTCCACCTCCTTGAGCACTTCGGCGAGCTTGCCGAGGGGGATGACGCCGTCCATACACAGGTAGTCCGCGACGCGCCCGACGGCTCCGAAAGCGGCCTTGCGCCCCTTCCAGATGGCTGCGGATTGCGCATCGCTCTGGCTGACGCGCAGCGTCTTCGGATGGAACCGGCTCGCGATCTCGCCGATACGGCCGATCTGATCCTCGATCTCAAGCGGCGCACCTTCGACTTCCACGATCAGCATGGCCTCCACATCGAGCGGGTAGCCTGCTTTCGCGAACTCCTCGCAGATGCGAATGGCTGGCTTGTCCATGAATTCGAGCGCCACCGGAATCAGACCATCGGCGATGATGGCGGCGACGCAACCGCCTGCGGCTTCCGCGGAATCGAAGCCTATCAGTACGGGGCGCGCGCCTTCCGGCTGCGAAAGGATGCGGACGGTTGCCTCTGTCACGATACCGAACTGGCCTTCGGAGCCGGTTGCGAGGCCCAGAAAATCATAGCCCTGGCCATCGAGGAAGTCGCCGCCGAGTTCGACCACCTCCCCGTCCATCAGGACCATCTTCAGCTTGAGGATATTGTTGGTCGTGACGCCATATTTCAGGCAGTGAGCGCCACCGGAATTCATGGCGATATTGCCGCCGATCGTGCATGCAAGCTGGCTCGACGGATCTGGCGCATAAAAGAAACGCGCATGCGCCACCGCACTGGAAATCGCCAGGTTCGTGATGCCCGCCTCAACCGTTGCCGTGCGATCGGGGATGTTCACGTCGAGCACACGGTTCATCCGGGACAAACCGATCACAATTGCGTCACCCGTTGGTATCGCCCCGCCGGAAAGCGACGTTCCCGCCCCGCGCGCTACCAATTTGACGCAGTTCTTGGCGCAAAACTTTGCGATAGAAACCACTTCGCTCGTCGATGTCGGCAAGACGACCGCGAGCGGTGCCGTTCTGTAAGCTGTCAGCGCATCCGTTTCAAAGGCGCGAAGTCCGGCTTCGTCGCTTATCAGTGTCCCGCTGCCCACGGCGGCTGACAATCCCGACAGGATCGACTGCCGTCGGCTCAAGGTGCGAAGATCTTCCTTTGGCATGCTGACTGACATGGAATAAAACCCTTTGCGGACAAACCCGCCGGTTGATGAGGGCAGAACCTGACTTCTGTCCCCAACAATGCCGGATTATCTACGCAATTGAACATTATCTTTTGTTACATGGCACTGAAGGGCTTGACAGGAGCCCAAGCTGGCCAATTATAGCGATGCTATGTGTGTAACAAATAGCCAAGATTGTATACAAAGTGACAGAGGAGGGGTTTTGTGACTTCGATTGCAGACCTCGAGATTTTTGCTCGAGTCGTCACCGCCGGAAGCATGTCAGCCGCTGGCCGCGAACTCGATCTCTCTCCCGCTGTAGTGAGTAAGCGTATCAGCCATCTTGAAACGCGCCTTGGAACGAGACTTTTCCATCGTACCACGCGGCAGCTTCAATTGACCGAAACGGGACGCGGTTTTTACGAGCGCGTCGTTCAAATCCTCGCGACGGTTCAGGAAGCAGAAGAGTTCATTTCCTCCGGCCACCAGCGTGCGGGCGGCTCGCTCAAGATCACCGCGCCAACCGGATTCAGCAGGCTGCACATCGCCCCCTATCTCGGTCAGTTCCTGAAGCAATATCCCGACCTCAGCATCGAGATCATCGCAACGGACCATATGCTCGATATCGTGCGCGAAGGCATCGACGTTGCCATCCGCATTTCCGAACTGGACGATTCGAGCCTGGTGGCGAAGAAGCTGGCGCCCTGTCGCAGGCTGTTCGTGGCCACGCCCGAATATCTCAGGGAGTACGGCACCCCGAAAACGCTCGCCGATCTCGCGAAGCACAAGATCCTCGTCGAAAACAATGTGACGTGGCGCATTCAAGGCCCGGAAGGGGACGTTTCGCTCAAGCTTTCCGGCGAGATCAAGACGAATTCGAGCGAGATCGTGCATCAGGCGCTCGTGACGAATTGCGGCATCGCGCTTCGGGCGACGTGGCAAATCCGCGATGAGCTGCTTTCGAAAAAGCTTGTCCACGTGCTGCCCCAGTATCGCGAAGCGCCCGGTGTTGCCGTTTATGCCGTCTATCCCGACAAACAGTACATCCCGACACGCCTCCGCGTTTTCGTGGATTTCCTCGCCTCCATCTACGGGCCGGCGCCGTATTGGGACGAGGGGCTCGAACTGGGGGGGCGTCCCGCAAGGAAAACGAGCGCCGTGAACGTGCAAGCGGCCGCTGAAGCTTGATTGCGCGGATGAAAGGCGCAACGCTTCAGAGCGCTCCGAGGCAGGCTGATCGACAGCACTAATCCAAAGCTACGCCGCGTCCGATTGACGGCAACGCTGTAGATAGCATCTGCGATCCGATCTGCTGATCTGGTTTTCGTCACGCGAACCCCGTGCCGTCTTCGCTCGAAAACGCAGCAAAAGCGATCACCGGGGGAATTCGGTATGGAACCAAGCGGACCGAGCGTTGACCGAAGCCACCGCACCCTTCGCGTGGGGCTGCTTGTGACTTGCCTTGTCGACATTTTCCGCCCCTCCGCTGCTTTCGCTACCGTAAAACTTCTCGAAGAGGCGGGATGTGAGGTCGTCGTTCCCATGACCCAGACCTGTTGCGGCCAGCCTGCCTATAATTCGGGTGATCGCGAGGCGGCGAGGGAGATTGCGAAACAGGTCATCGCCTCCTTTGAGATCTTCCCTCATGTCGTGGTGCCTTCAGGCTCTTGCGCGTCCATGATCGCGAAACACTATCCGGGCCTGTTCGACGCGGAAAACGAGCCATCGTGGCGCGCGCGCGCGGAGGGGCTGGCAGCCCGCACCAGCGAACTCACGGTCTTTCTTGCGGACATTCTCGGCGTGGACTATTCCGGCCGCTCCTACCCGCGTCGCGTGACTTACCACGATTCCTGCTCGTCGGTTCGGGAGCTTGGCGTTGCGTCGCAGCCGCGCGCGCTTCTGAAAAGCCTCGACGGCCTCACGCTGGCGGAAATGAGCGACCGCGACGTGTGCTGCGGGTTTGGCGGAGCTTTCGCGCTCAAATATCCCGAAATTTCCAACGCCATCGTCTCGCAAAAGGCGGAGCGAGTGACAGAAACGGGCGCCGAAGTGCTCACGGGGGCGGATCTCGGCTGCCTCGTGAACATCGCGGGGAAACTCGCGCGCGAGGGCCGCACAGTGGAAGTGCGCCACATCGCGGAGGTGCTGGCGGGCGACGCGTCCGAGCCGGGTCTCTGCTCGGATGCGTAGATACGGCGTGCGCCTTCGGTTTTCTCAGGCAGGCCAGCTCTTGAGAAATTCCGAGACGTCGAGCGCGGCGGGCGGGGTCGGTCGGGCTTTCACCGTGCCGATGTAGATGTATGCAACGATCTCTTCATTTGTCTTCACGCCCAGCGCTTCCCTGATGAGCGGATCGGAGGCGGCGTCTCCCGTCTTCCACACCGCGCCGAAGCCGAGCGCCTCGCTCGCGAGGATGATGTTCTGTGCCGCTGCCGCCGCCGAATATTTCTGGTCGCTGGCCGGCACGTTCGCGTCTTCGACGATTTTTGCCAGCACAACGAGAATCAGCGGCGCGCGTAGCGGCTTCTTCTTCTCGCGGGCAATCACCTCCGGCGAAGCGCTGGGGAGTTTTTTCCGATACGCGGCCGCGAAAATGTCGCCGAGTTTCCCCCGCGCCTCGCCGCGAATGGAAATGAACCGCCAGGGCCGCAGCCGCTTGTGATCGGGAGCGCGGAGCGCTGCCGCGATGATCTTGTTTTCTGTTTCCTGATCGGGCGCGGGATCTTCGAGAATGGCCGGACTCACCCTGGTTACCAGCGCCTCATATGCGTCCATCGGTATTCTCTCCATCGTCCAAACTGCGGCTTTCGTTCGAGCGTGATCAATCCCGAAACAGGGAGTCACCCTTTCAGGACCACTAGCATCCGGGCCTTGCGCAAAAAAAGCGCCAAGCGTCTGACGCTGCCAACGCGCCTCATCATCATTTCGTGAGCGCACGGGCGCTGACAAGCGGCGCCGCATTCACATATCAGCACTCAAGCCGGTCGAACCGGGCCCGCGCGCGAAAGCCGGATACCTCATGACGCTGCATCTGACAGAAGCCGCCACGCCAACCGCGCCCGCGATGGTCGATCCCTTCGCGCGGCACATCACCTACCTTCGCGTATCGGTCACCGACCGCTGCGATTTGCGCTGCGTCTATTGCATGCCGGATCGCATGCAATTCGCGCCGAAAGCCGATCTGCTCACGCTGGAGGAGCTGGACCGTCTGTGCTCGGCCTTCGTCGCGAAAGGCGTGCGCAAGATCCGCCTCACCGGCGGCGAGCCCCTGATGCGGCGCGGCTTCGTGGGGCTCGTGCGCGCCCTCTCGCGCCATCTCGCTACGGGGGCTCTCGATGAGGTGACGCTGACGAGCAACGGCACGCGGATGGCAGAATTCGCCGCGCCGTTGAAGGATGCGGGCGTGCGCCGCGTCAACATTTCGCTCGATACGCGCGACGCAGACAAGTTCCGCGTCGTGACGCGACGGGGCGACCTAGCCGCTGTGCTCGCAGGCATCCGCGCCGCGCGTCTGGCCGGGCTGCGCGTCAAGATCAACATGGTCGCGCTCAAAGGCATTAACGACAGCGAAATCGCGGAGATGCTAGTCTGGTGCCATGCGGAAGGAATGGACCTGACCTTGATCGAGACCATGCCTCTCGGCGCCATCGAAGGCGGGCGGTACGAAAGCTATCTGCCGCTGTCGGATGCGCGCGCGCGGCTTTCCGCGAGGTTCACCCTCGACCCGCTACCAGACCGAACCGGCGGCCCCGCGCGTTATGTGCGCGTGCGCGAAACGGGCGGCAGGCTTGGTTTCATCACGCCGCTATCGCACTCCTTCTGCGAAAGCTGCAACCGCGTCCGCGTGACCGCCACCGGCAAGCTCTATCTCTGTCTCGGCCAGGAGAAGTCCGCAGACCTCCGCGAACCGCTCCGTTCGGAAGCCTCGGATGAAAGGCTGTCTGAGGCCATCGACGCCGCGCTCGCGCTCAAGCCGCGCGGCCATGACTTCATCATCGACAAGGCCGATGAGACGCGGATCGCGCGATCCATGAGCGTGACCGGGGGGTGACGCGCGATGCGGCTATTCGTGTGCCTTTTGTGTGTTGTGTGGAGCGCGACCGTTCCGGCGGCGGGGAAGGATCTTGCCGCAGCGCGCCCCGAGACCGAAAAGGCGCACGTTGCCGCCGATAAGGGGCAGGCCGAAACGCAGCAGCCGAAGGCTCTGGCCACCCCCCCGCCGACCGAGACCGAAAACATCTTCCTCGACAGGCTCATGCGGGCGGAATCCGGCGGGCGGCAGTTCGCGAAGAACCCGCTTTCTTCGGCGCTCGGTCCGTATCAGTTCATCGAGTCCACGTTCCTCGACGTGGTGAAACGCAATTTGCCGGACCTCGCGGCGGGCAAAACCGATTTCGAGATCCTCGCGCTTCGCACCGATTACGCCATTTCGCGGACGGTGGCGTTGCTTTTCACGCGCGAGAACGCCGCCGCGCTTGCGGAAAAGAACCAGCCGCCGACCCCCGCCAATCTTCGCCTCGCCTTTTTCGCCGGAGCCGCCACCGCGATCCGGGTACTCGAAGCCGAGCCCGAAGAGCGCGTCTCCGGCATCTTCGGCGATGCCGCCATGCGGGCCAATCCCTTCCTTGACGGCATGACGGCCCGCCAGCTCATCGAGCGCTCGGCGCGCGAAGCCCAGAGCGGCGGCGCCGTGACAGTCGCTCTGTCGTCGGGAAAGTCGCCGACTGCCCCGCCGAAGCCGCGCGTCGACGTTCGATGCAATCTGCAACTCGCCAGCTGCCGCAAATGGCTTGCGCTGGCCGAGGCACGGCTGAACGCCCGGGCACGGCCTCAAAGAACGGCAGCCAGACAATTTCAGAAGCAGCCCTGACAGCGGGAGGCGCATGGAGCCGTTCCTTGCCCACGTTTGGGTGTGCGGGGCGGCTTCAGGCTGGCGCCTTTAACCGGTGGTACAAGGTGCCTGACGGTCGACTCGCCAGCCTTGGGCTGATAATGCTTGCGATCGTCCCATGGCGACCCGCTAACAAATGACAGCATTGAAATGACAAGTTCCCTGAGCGTGAAAGCGTCCGGCATCCTCCCCTCGCAAGCCATTGCGAAGCTCGTCGCCGAGGGCGCGATTGCGGCCTCCGCGCCCATCGGTGAGGGACAGATCCAGCCGGCGAGCCTCGATCTTCGGCTTGCCCGCCGCGCGTTTCGCGTACGCGCCAGCTTCATTCCGGGGCCGGGCACGAAGACGGAAGATCAGATCGAGCGCTTCAAGCTGCACACCATCGACCTTGGCCCCGGCGCGGTGCTCGAAGTCGGCTGCGTGTATGTGGCGGAAATCGATGAGACGCTGGCGCTGCCGCAGTTCCTTTCAGGTATCGCCAACCCGAAAAGTTCGACCGGCCGCCTCGACGTGTTCACACGCGTCATCGCGGACCACGGCCCCGGCTTCGATCAGACCGGCGCGGGCTACAAGGGCCGCCTTTGGCTCGAAATCTGCCCGCAGACCTTCCCAATCCTCGTGCGCACGGGATCGCGCCTCTCGCAGATACGGTTCCGCGATGCAAGCGGCGGCGGCGCGGCGGCTCCGGCCGAGGCGGGAGGCCAGCCGCGAGAGGTATCGCTATCCGTTGAGCTTGGCGGCGAACCGGGTGCGCTCATCGGCTATCGCGCCAAGCGCCACACCGGCGTGATCGATGTCGACCGCGCGGGCGCTTACGACATCGACGAGTTCTGGGAGCCGATCGCTGTCACCCATCACCGCCGCCTGATCCTCGATCCCGACGAGTTCTACATCCTCGCCTCGAAGGAGGCCGTGCGCGTGCCCGCCACCCACGCCGCCGAGATGGAGCCGTTCAACGCGCTGATGGGTGAATTCCGCGTCCACTATGCGGGCTTTTTCGATCCGGGCTTCGGCATGGCGGAGGCTGGCGGCAATGGCAGCCGCGCGGTGCTGGAGGTTCGCAGCCACAAGGTTCCGTTCATCCTCGAAGA
>NZ_JASGFR010000050.1:0-23460 GCF_047605405.1 Rhodomicrobium sp.
CGCTGTTCGAGGGCATGGCGCAAACCGTCGCTATCATAGGCGCGGTCTGCGAGCATGACCGCGCCGGCCTTGACCTCGTCCAGCATGTCCTCGGCCGAGCGGCCGACCTGCCGGTCGCGTTGAAACTCACCGAGGCAGGCCCACGGACGAAACGTATCCTTGGACTTGTTCGGTCAGGTAACGATCAGATATCCTTCGCCCGTAACACATTGGCGCCTCTGATCAAACCCGGAATGAACGTTTATGCTGAGTTGAGGCGTGATATCTTCGGCCGTTAGCTGCCTTTACACCCAACCAAAACCTTCCCCGGGTTCAGCACACCGCGCGGATCGAACGCCGCCTTGATCCCTCGCAGCAGCGCCATCTCGGCGGGGGATTTGATCTCGGCCAACGCGTCGGCCTTCATGCGGCCGATGCCGTGCTCGGCGCTGATCGAGCCGCCGTATTTCAGCACGATGCCATGCACCAGCGCCTGCATCTCGTCCCAGCGCGCGAGGTAGGCGGCCTTCCGCGCCTCCTTGTCCGTACCCGCGTCGCCGCCTTGGGGCTGGCTCACGTTGAAATGGATGTTGCCGTCGCCGAAATGGCCGAACGGCACGGGCCGCGCGCCGGGCACGAACGCTTCGACGGCAGCGATCGCCTCGGCGATGAAGGCGGGGATGCGTGCGACCGGCACGGACACGTCGTGCTTGATGCTGCCGCCTTCATATTTCTGCGCCTCGACTATGGCCTCGCGCAGCCGCCAGAAGTCGCTCGCCTGCGCTTCGGACGCGGCGAGGGCGGCGTCGGCGACGATACCCGCTTCCATCGCCGCTTCGAGGATGGAGAGCGCCGCGCGATCCGCGACACCGTCGCCCAGCGGCGAGGAAATCTCGACCAGCGCATACCACGGATAGCGCGCGGCCAGCGGGTCGCGATGCTGCGGCAGATGGCGGAAGACGAAATCGAGGATCGCGCGCGGGATCAGTTCGAACGCGGTGAGGAGCGGCCCCGCGCCTTCGCTCGCATGGCTGAAAAACGCGCCCGCCGCATCGAGCGAGGGGAGGCCGACGAAAGCGGTCGCAACCTCGGATGGCTGCGGGAACAGCTTCAGCGTCGCCGCCGTGATCACGGCAAGGGTGCCTTCCGAGCCGACGAGCAGGCTTTTCAGATCGTAGCCCGTGTTGTCCTTGCGAAGCGCCTTCAGCCCGTGGATCACCGCGCCGCCGGGCAAGACCGCTTCGAGGCCGAGCACGAGATCGCGCGTATTGCCGTAGCGCAGCACATGCACGCCACCGGCGTTCGACGCGATGTTGCCGCCGATCTGGCAGGAGCCTTCCGAGCCGAGGCTCAAGGGAAAAAGGCGCCCCGCGCTGGCGGCGGCTTCCTGCGCGGCGACGAGCGTCGCGCCGGCCTCGACGGTGAGCGTGTTGCCCGCCGCGTCGATATCGCGGATGCGGTTCAGACGCGAGAGGCTCAGAATGATTTCGCCGCCGAACGGCACCTGTCCGCCGACGAGCCCCGTGTTGCCGCCTTGCGGCACGATCGCAATCCGTTCTTCATGGGCGAGATGAAGGATGGCGGAGACCTGCTCGACGGTCGCCGGACGCAGCACCAGCGGCGATGCGCCGTGATAAAGGCCGCGCGGCTCCTGCGTATAGGGCGCGATTTCCGACGGCGCTTCCAGCGCGCCATGCGGCCCGGCGAGCGCGGCGAACTTGGCGGCGAGGCCAGCCGTCAGCGGCTTCAGGTCAGGGTGCACGCGCGCCGCCTTTCGATCCGCCCACGGTCCGTCTTTCCGCTTCGAGCGCCTCGAACCGAGCAAGGAAGGCCGCCTGCGCCGCCGAGGCGTCCAGCGGTTCGGGATGGCGCAGCGCGACGGGCCAGTCGATGCCGAGCGCGTCCGGGTCGCCGAAGCACGCGCGCGCATCGGCCACAGCGAAGCCCGCTAGCTCGGTCGCCTCAAAAAACGCCGCGATCTTGTCGGCGCGCTTGATGGTCTGCGTGACGCCCGGCGCAAGCTCGGGCGGCAGGCCGAAGCGGATATGCACCGCGCGCTGAATGCGCTGTTCGAAAGCCTTGTAGGTCTTCCCCATCGCGGCCTTGAACGGGCTGATGAGGTCGCCCACGACATATTCCGGCGCGTCGTGCAGCAGCGCGGCCATGCGGAAATGCGGCCCGGCGGCGGGCTTGATGAGGGCCGCAACCTGTTCCACCAGCACGCAATGCTGCGCGACCGAGAAGGCATGCGCACCCTTCGTCTGGCCGTTCCAGCGGGCGACGCGGGCCAGCCCGTGCGCGATGTCGCCTATCTCGATGTCGAGCGGCGACGGGTCGAGCAGGTCGAGGCGGCGGCCCGAAAGCATGCGCTGCCATGCTCGGTTCTGGCGGTGCACGACGAGCGGCTGAGGAGCGAGTTTTTGCTGCATCGCGAATCCTTTTCGAGGACAGCGCCTTTATGCCAGAATTTCGGGTCGAGCCAAAGCGGCGCAAGGATCGTGGCAATGGCAGGATGTGATGTGGTCGTTGACGAGCCCCGTCGCCTGCATGAGAGAATAAACGGTCGTCGGTCCGCAGAAGCGGAAGCCGCGGCGCTTCAGTTCCTTCGAGATCGCGGCACTGAGCGGCGTCTGCGCGGGCACCTCGGAAATGGCGGTGAAGCGGTTCTGAATGGCCGCCCCGTCGACGAAGCCCCAAAAAAACGAGGCGAGCGACTGTTTCTGTTGCAGGTCGAGGCAGGCGCGCGCATTGGCGATGGCGGCCTCGATCTTGCCGCGATGGCGCACGATCCCCGCATCGGCCAAAAGCGCCGCAATCTTTGCCGCGTCGTAACGGGCGACCTTCTCGGGATCGAAACCGTCGAAGGCGGCGCGAAAGTTCTCGCGTTTGCGCAGGATCGTGATCCACGACAGGCCGGACTGAAACCCTTCGAGGATGAGCTTTTCGAAAAACGCGCGGTCGCTCGTCTTCGGCACGCCCCATTCCTCGTCGTGATAGCGCACGTAGAGCGCGTTTTCCGCGTTTACCCAGCCACAGCGGACAGGCTGCGACACGGCGGGCGCGGCATCCGCCCCGCTCACGCGGCATCTCCGGCAGGTTCCGGCTCCAGCGAATAAGTCGCCCAGCCCGGCACGGTGAGATCGACGTCCGCAGCGCCGACCGTCAGCGCGAGCCGTTTCGCCAAGGCGTCGCGGATGCGGTCGATTCGCGCCAACGCAACGCCTCGCGCGCCATCGACAGAACCGAGGCGCCCGACCGGGAACCCGCCCGCCACGATATCCGCGCCGCCTTCCGGCAGGTCCGCGGATGAAGCCACGGAGAGAACGCGGGTGCGTGCCGTGCCGCGATGCTGCATGCGCGAGACGACTTCCTGCCCCACGAAACATCCTTTCCTGAAATCGACACCGTGGAGAAAATCGAAGCACGCCTCGTGCGGAAAGGCGTCGCCGAAGGCATAGTCCGCGCCGCCTTCGGGCACGGCGAGCGCGATGCGATGGGCGGCGTAATCTTCGGGCGTCGCATTCACGGCAGGGGTTGCGGTGGCGGAAATCAGGACGCGGCTGCCAAGCTCAGGAAGGCGCGGATCGGCATAGGCAAGCCCGCCGTTCGCCTTCGCCCACGCGGCTGCGTCCTCGCCCCAGACCGCGCCCGCCGCCGTCTTGTCAGACACATCGGCAACATCCACTTTGGCGCGAAGCTTGTACATGGTCAGCCGCTTGACAAGCGCGTCGGCTTGTCCTTTCGGCGCGTCGATGAAGTGCGTGTCGCCATGGCGGACGACGAAAAAGTCAAAGAGGATCTTGCCTTGCGGTGAGAGCAGAGCTGCGAAGCGCGCCTCGTCGTTTCCGAGATGCTCGATATCGTTCGTGATCAGACCGTGAAGGAACGGCACATGATCATCGCCCGTGACCTTGAGGACGGCGCGACCGGGCAGAAGTGTGGAGGGCATGCAGGGAACCTCGCCATGATAGAAGCGGTGGCCGGATCATAACACCGATTGGTGTTCCCGCCATGTTCTTCATGCCGAGGCTCGCCAAACCGTGAGCGGCGCGCCTGCGCAGGGCCGTCCACGATTGGCAGACCCCCCTCGATCGGGTGCCGTTGACGCTGCCGGAAATCTAGGGCTGTGCGGGCCAGTCCTCGACGGCGCCGCCTTCAAGCTTCGGCGTGGCCTTTGCCCGGCTGCTGCGAAGCGGTGCCGTCTTCGCAATCCACGGATCCACCTTCGAGGCGACCTCGAAATTCACGTGAGCGCCGGGCGCCGGGACCGCGTGCACGATCTTGTAACCGCGCGTCTTCAGCTCCTGCAAAATGATCGGCAAGGCGAGAGCGGTCCGTTCGTGGATATCGTGAAGCAGGAGAATGCCGCGCCTCTTCTGTTCTATGCGCGAAATGGCGAGGCGCGCGAGGTTCTCCGGCGTCTGTTTCACCCAGTCCGATGCATGGAAATCGATGTTCCAGATCACGAGTCCGGTCGCTGCGGCGTAGGTTTCTGTCGCGCGCGTCGATTCGAGATAGGGGAAGCGGAAGAACGGCGCGACGGCGGCCTGATCGCCGAGGCTCTTTCCGGCGCTCGTGAAGCCATCGGAGATTTCGCTTGTCGCGGCCTTGTAAGGCAGCTTCGGAATGTGGGCGTGATGTTCCGAATGTGTGCCGACGGTATGACCTTCGGCAAGCACGCGCTTCAACAGCGCTGGATGCGCACGCGCCATCGTACCGACGGTGAAGAAGGTCGCCTTCGCGCATTCAGCCGAGAGCGCATCGAGCACCTTGCCCGTCCATGGGGGGGTGGGGCCGTCGTCGAAGGTGAGGATCACCTCGTGATCATCGAGTATGGGCGTGCCGTAGTCCGGACCGCCGCCGACCCGGCTCACCTTCGCCGGATCGATGGCAAGAGTTCGACTCGTGCCGAGAGCACCCGCAGGGCATTCGGCCGCTCTGGCCGCGCCCGCGAGCGAAAGAAGTGCGACCAGCCCAAAGGCCGCATGTCTGTAAATCATGATCCCACCACACATGGCTCCTGCAACTCGGAACCATATTCGCCTGCATGCTTATAGCGCGGCTTAAGACACGACCGCAAAGTCTTCTTAATCTTGGTTTCGCATGTCTTGAGGCGTGATGCCTGAGGGTTCCGCGCGGGAGATTGTGGCAAAAACGCCGGAACCGGCTCTTTCGGCCCATTCGCACCACAATTCAAAGCTTTGCCTCGGGGCAACGCGGAATAATACGGGAAGCGGTAGACGATAATGCCACATCACAAAAAATTGTGCCTCGGGCTGATGGCCGCCAGCGCCTCGCTCGCGATCCTTCTGGCGGGGTGTTCGTCTCCCGCCGGCCTGAGCGACTCGGTCGAAGGATCGTTCATCCGGGCGGCGGCGACCTGGGATCTGAATCACGACGGCGTCGTCACCTGCGATGAGTGGCGCGCCTATGTCAGCCAGTTGTTCAAGGATGCGGACGTCAACCGTGACGGGAAGCTGTCGCCGGAGGAGTTCAAGCGTCTTGCCAAGGTGGACCGCCTGTTCGAGACAGCCGACTTCAAATATTACGACGTGGAACGCAAGGGCTATGTCACCGAGTCCGATATGGTGGACCGGCGCAACCCCGCCTTCGTGGAACTCGACAAGCAGAACACCTGCCGCCTGAACACCTACCAGCTTCGCGCGGCAACGGTCGAACAGCCTAAAGTGGAAAACCCCGCGATTCCCGGCGCTCGATAGCTCAACGACACGGCATGACAGCAAGGCGCCGTGATGCGGCACGGCATGGACGCCTTATCGAAAGCGTTACCTCGAAATCCCGGTCACGCATCGGCAGAGTGCGACGGCCTCCGGCCAACATTCGGGAAGGATTACGCTCGCCTCAGCGTAATCCCCCACCGAGAGGGCAGCCTTCAGGCTCGCTTGCCGGAGGTCGCGCCGTTTCTCAGCGCAAGGCGAGATCGAACGGACAGAAGGAGCGGAAGCACGGCCCGCGATTTCGCTCCGTAGACAGGTTGCGTCGTTCGATCACCTTGCCGTCGACGGCAACGATCGAGAAGCGGTCGGACTGGCGGTTGAGCACAAGGTGCCATGTCGAAACACCCTTCGTGCGCGTGCTTCCGCTGGCGACTTCCCAGTCGATCAGCGCGTCCACCATGCATTGCGCCTGCGGCGCCTTGCACTGGACGATCACGCTCCCCTGCTTGAGCGATTGCTTGCGATTCGGCCACTTCGTGACGAAAAGGGCATGCTCGGCCAGCACTTCCTGCCGGGTTTTCATCTTGCCGAAGTGCGAAACCTTGTCGTCGTAAACATCTGACATCAGGGCCAGCGAGCGAGCAGCTTCTTCGTTTTCGTAGGTCAGGTAACGCGCGGCGAAAATGCGCGCCTGCGCCTCGACATCTGCCGGCGTGGCGGGGGCACCGACACCGAGCGATGAAACGTCTTTCGTAACCTCGGTGGTTCTGGGCGTCTGGGCTTGTTCCGTCACGCCCCCTTCGGAGGCGCCGTCCAGATCCTTGATCGTGACATCGACTCCGGTCCCGCGGACCTGCGCCGGAGAAAACCACCGCACGCTCGTCGGCGGCGCGGAAGTAAGGCTCAGCACCGCCCTCTCCGGCAACCCGAGCGTGTTCAGATAAGAGCCGACGATCGCGTTACCCGATGCGCTGATTTCCTTCACGCCGGACAGATCGTAATAGGCGGCATGGAACCCGACGCGAGCCGTAGACGCCATCTGGCGCGGCACGCCCGCGAGCCAGATCAGCGCGCAGGCCGACGCGCAGCGGGAATTCGCCGTGACATAGGTCGAGAAGCCCTTGAGCCGGATTGCGCGGCCTATGTTGAGCGCTTCCTTCAGCGCGCCGCCATCGCTTGCCAGCGCGACAACGGCATCGTCCGTCATCAGCGCGATATTGGCAAATTTCTGCGCGTCCCCCGGAGCGATCACGCCAGCGATGACAATGACCTTCGTGACGCCATCCTGGGTCACGGTAGAAATATTGGCCGCGCGGGCGTCAAGGCTCAGAAGCCCGGCGAGGATCAAGAGCGATGCCAGAAGACGATGCATGCAAAAGCCGCGTCTGAATCGAATTGGGACCGGCTTTTTTTCTATCAGGGCACAGCAGTTTTGTCTGTTGCGCGAATGCACCAGCCCACGCTTAGGATGCAAAAATGAGAAAATACAACCTGATAGCGTAGGGTGTTGTCCGACAGGCTGGCTGCGGTGCAAAGCTCGCGCTCGCATCAGTATCGGCGGGAGCGCGATCATCCCGCCTGCGCCATCAAACGATCATCGCCGTCCGGGATGATCGAAGAGCCGATGCGACGCTATCTCTTGCCCGCGCCTGCCAGAACGTGAAGCGCGTCCGCTTCGTCGAACATCATCTGTGTGCGGCTGGGAAACGCGTTTTCGCCCTCGGAGATGAGCGCGATCATCCGGCGCAGCTCGCCGCCTATGTTGAGGATGTGCACCTGCAACAGCCGGTCGGTCTCGTCCGGAAGCCCGTCGCGGATGGTGCGGAGGATGCGATCGTGCTCCATGACGGAGGGCAGGATCCGGTTGACGTGGTCGAGCTGCAAACGCCGGTAAGCGCCGATCCGGTTGCGGATGCCGAGGGTCATCTTGACGAGATAGTTGTTGCGGCTCGCCGCATAGATCGTCTCGTGAAACACCTCGTTCGCGCGCGCGTAGCTTTTCGGGTCGTGCGCTTCGGCAAAGCGGCGGCAATCTTCCTGCGCAGCCGCCATCGCATCGATATCGCTGTTGAGGCAGGACTTGGCCGCGAGACGTCCGCAAGCGCCCTCAAGCTCCGCCATCACCTCAAGCAGTTCGACGAGTTCGCGGATGCCGAGGCGCGCGACCATGGCGCCCTTGTGAGGCCGGATTTCGACGAGGCCGTTCGCGGAAAGTTGACGAAGCGCCTCCCTGACCGGCGTTCGCGACGTCCCGTATCGCTTCGCGAGGCCGCACTCGTCCAGTTTGTCGCCGGGCTTGAGCTGGAAGGAGAGAATTTCCTCCTCGATCAACGCTCTCAAGCGTTCCGCTTGGGAACTCATAGGACCTCGCTCTTCGTTTCGTGCTCTCGACGATCCTTCCGTCCATCGTCAAAGATCGGCACAATTTTTACCGGGCAGGAAGCCATAGCCCGGATTATCCGAACAGAGAAGAAGCCGAAACCGCCTTTTCGGGCGTAGACCATGAATTTCATGGTATCATCCTACTCAGACTGGACCTTTGATCAATCGCAAGCAACGAGGCAAGCAGCCGGAATATGGATGTTTCTTTCTTCCAGGAAATCCTGAGCAAAATTTCGGACCGGGGCAGGCAAATTCTGGATTTGTCATCCTTGATCGGAGCAGACGCTGAAGAGTCATTCGAGGAATTATGCCAGGCTTTGGTTTCGAGCAGGGGCGAGGCTTCGGGCGTTGCTCTTGCAAGGCGAATCCTCGACCTCTACCGCTTGACGACGGATAAGGAAAAAGACGCTTTTTTCGTCTTTTTGGCAAGACATTTTCTCCCGAGCGCGGAGGCCGTCCGACGCGCGGCGGTCGCCTATGTCGAGCGGCCAGAGATCGGTCAGCTCGAAGCGCTCATGGCGGCCGTCGAATCGCCAAGGCAGGAACTTTTCCGTAGGCTCAATCTTGCGCCCGGCGGCACGGCGGCGCTCGTGCGCATGCGGGAAGACTTGCTGCGCCGCCTGAAGGACAACCCCGAACTTGCAGGCGTCGACCGCGATTTCGTGCACCTGTTTTCCTCCTGGTTCAATCGCGGCTTCCTGATGCTCGCGCATCTTTCCTGGTCGAGCCCCGCATCGATTCTGGAAAAGCTCATCGCCTATGAGAAGGTGCACAAGATCCATGGGTTCGAGGATCTGCGGCGCAGGCTCGACCCGGGCGACCGCCGCTGCTTCGCGTTCTTCCATCCGGCGCTCGTCGACGAGCCGCTGATCTTCGTTCAGGTCGCGCTCGCAGGCGATATCCCGTCCTCGATCCAGCTGCTGCTTGCCTCGGACGCCGAGGATTGCGACGATCCCGAGCCATCGGTCGCCGTCTTCTATTCGATCTCGAACTGCCAGGACGGCCTGCGCGGCATTTCCTTCGGCAACTTCCTCATCAAGCAGGTGGCGGAAGACCTGAAGAAGGAGAAGCCTTCGCTAAAGACCTTCGTCACGCTTTCGCCGGCGCCGACTTTCCGGTCGTGGCTCGAAGCGAACAAGGCCGAGCTTTCCTACCTCCCGGCGGCGCAACGGAAACTGATCGATGCGGCGCTCGCGGGCCAGTTCGGCGAGAGCGAGGAGGAACTCGACGCGCTCGAACCCGCCATCCTTGCCGCCGCCGCGCATTATTATCTGCGTGCGAAGGACAAGAAGGGGAAACCGATCGACCCGGTGGCGCGTTTCCACCTCGGCAACGGCGCGCGGCTGGAGCGGATCAACTGGCTCGGCGACACCTCGGAAAAGGGAATTCGCGAGTCTCTTAGCGTCATGGTCAACTATTTATACGACCTTAAGGACATTGAGCGTAATCACGAAGCTTATGTGAACCTTGGTCAGGTGGCCGCGTCGAAGGCTGTGAAGTCCATCCTTCTGGCGCCGGAACCGACCGCGAAGCCTGTGCAGCGTAAAAGCGAGACAATTTCATGAGATGGCAGGGACGCCGCGAAAGCGAGAACGTCGAAGACCGCCGCGATGAGAGCGGCGGTGGCGGTTTTCCGTTTCCAGGTGGTGGCGGCATCCAGATCGGGCAGGGCGGCGGACTCGGCATTCTCGGCGTGATCGTCATCGTCGGCATCGCGCTGCTGTTTGGCGTCGATCCGCGCGTCATCCTGCAAGGCGGCGAGGGTGGCTTCCCCGGAAACATCCAGATCCCTCGCGAGGCACCGCGAGCGCCCTCCCAAAGCGCGTCTGCGGACGATCAGGCAAAGCGGTTCGTTTCCGTTGTGCTCGGCGATACGGAAGACGTCTGGTCGAAAATTTTCGCGAGTCAGGGCGCGCGCTACCAGCCGCCGAAACTCGTCCTCTTCCGCGACGGCATACAGTCCGGCTGCGGAATCGCCAGCGCGCAAATGGGACCTTTCTATTGTCCTGTAAACCGCAAGGTTTATATCGACCTGTCGTTTTTCGACATGTTGAAGCGCCGTTTCCGGGCGCCGGGCGAATTCGCGCAAGCCTATGTGATCGCGCATGAGATCGGCCATCACATCCAGAACCTGCAGGGAAGGCTTCAACAGGCGCAGCGCCTCCAGGCTGCGGCAGGCTCGGAAGGCCAGCGCAACGCCATTCAGGTGCGCGTGGAGCTTCAGGCCGACTGCTATGCGGGTGTCTGGGCGCATCATACGGCGAAGCTCAACAACACGCTGGAACCGGGCGATATCGAATCGGCGCTTCGCGCGGCCGAGGCGATCGGCGACGACGCCATCCAGAAGAGCACGCGTGGCTATGCTGTGCCTGATTCGTTCACGCATGGTTCCTCGGAACAGCGGGCGCGGTGGTTCACACGCGGCTATCAGACCGGCTCGCTCGCCGCCTGCGATACGTTCAACACCGACTCGATCTGACGCCACGGTTCGGCGCTCAAGCGCCGTTTCGTCATGCGCTCGCCACAGCTTTCCCCTATCAGCGCAGCCGATGTTTACCCTGCGCCGCTATGCTGTTGCGTGGCGCAGCGCGGTCGATTGTTTCCATCGGTCGCGGTTTGATCTAGGCAGAGCGGCAGCGAAGGCAGAAGGGGACGACCGATGGCGGGTTTCAATGCGGTGGTGCTGGCGGCGGGGCAGGGGACGCGCATGAAATCCGCGCTGCCCAAGGTCTTGCATCAGGTCGGTGGATTGCCGCTGGTCGCTCATGTCGTCAAGGCTGCGGCGGATGCGGGCGCGGAATCCTGCTTCGTGATCGTTCCTCCGGACGCGCGAGAGTTCGATGCGCTTCGCTTGCCCATCGCCGCCCGGTTCTTCGAGCAGCGCGACCGGCTCGGCACCGCGCATGCCGTGTTGCAGGCGCGCCCCGCGCTCGAAACCTCGAACCTTCCCGTGGTGGTGCTTTGCGGCGACACGCCTCTCGTCACGCCCGATAGCCTCGCGCGCCTTTCGGGCGCCATCGCGAACGGGGCCGACATGGCCGTCATGGGGTTCAAGGCCCGCGATCCGCAGGGATATGGCAGGCTGATAACCGACGCGTCGGGCGCGCTTCTCGCCATCCGCGAACACAAGGATGCGACCGAGGAGGAGCGTGCCATCACGCTGTGCAATGCGGGCATCCTAGCGTTTCGCGGCGAGCTGATCCTTTCGCTGCTCGACCGCATCGGCAACGACAACGCGCAGCGCGAATTCTACCTCACCGACGCGGTCGAAATCGCCCGCGCGCGGGGGCTGCGCGTGGCCTGCGAGATCATCGACGAGGACGAGGTTCGCGGGGTGAACACGCGCGCCCAGCTTGCCGAGGCCGAGGCCATCTTCCAGCGGCGGGCGCGGGCGGCGGCGATGGCGGGCGGCGCAACGCTGATCGCGCCCGAGACGGTGACCTTCTCGCACGACACCGTCATCGGCCAGGATGTCGTGATCGAACCGAACGTGATTTTCGCCGGGGGCGTCGTGATCGAGGACGGCGTCACGATCCGGGGCTTCTCGCATCTCGAAGGCGCGCGCGTCGGACGCGGTTCCACTATCGGCCCATTCGCGCGGTTCCGTCCCGGCACGGTGCTCGAAGCCGGGGTGCATGTCGGCAATTTCGTGGAACTGAAGGCGTCGCATGTCGGCGAGGGCGCGAAGGTGAATCACCTGAGCTACATCGGCGATGCGCATGTCGGTGCGAAGACCAACATCGGCGCGGGCACCATCACCTGCAATTACGACGGCTATAAAAAGTACAAGACCGATATCGGCGCGGGCGCCTTCATCGGCTCGAATAGCTCGCTCGTCGCGCCGGTGACCATCGGCGACGGCGCCTATATCGGCTCGGGCAGCGTCATTTCCGAGGATGTCCCGCCGCACGCGCTGGCGCTGACGCGGGCGCCGCAAGTTCACAAGGACGAATGGGCGAAGCGCAAGCGCGCGCGTGCCGACGCCGAGAAAGCAGCCTCAACGAAGTAGGCGACCGGCGGCATTCCAGCCGCCAAGCCTCTCCGCACAGCCTTTCGCAGACGCGGCTCGTTCACGCGATCCGCACGGCTGCCTTGAACAGGTGGCCAATGATACAGTATAACATTACGTATCTTCCACCGGAGAGCTTTCTTCCCATGACGCAGAGAGACACGCGCCTGCCCGTAACCGTCCTTTCGGGCTTCCTCGGCGCGGGCAAGACGACGCTCCTGAACCACGTTCTGAACAACCGCGAGGGGCGGCGCGTGGCGGTGATCGTCAACGACATGTCCGAGGTGAACATCGACGCCGACCTCGTGCGGGCAGGGGGCGCGAACCTGTCCCGCATGGAGGAAACCCTTGTCGAAATGTCGAACGGCTGCATCTGCTGTACCTTGCGCGAAGACCTTCTGAAGGAAGTCGCCCGCCTCGCCTCGGAGGGCCGCTTCGACTATCTGCTCATCGAATCGACCGGCGTTTCCGAGCCGCTGCCCGTTGCCGCCACGTTCGAATTTCGTGACGAGGAAGGCTTGAGCCTGTCCGATATCGCGCGGCTCGACACCATGGTGACAGTGGTCGACGCGGCGCATCTGCTCAAGGACTACTCCAGCACCGACTTCCTGCGCGACCGGGGCGAAGTCGCGGGTGAGGAGGATAATCGGACGCTCGTCAATCTTCTCGTCGAGCAGATCGAATTCGCCGATGTGGTGATCCTCAACAAGATATCCGACGCAACGCCCGAGCAACTCGATGCCGCGCGCAAGATCATCCGCAGCCTCAATCCCGACGCGCGTGTCATCGAGACGGATTTCGCCCGCGTCGATCCCGCCCGGATCTTCGACACGGGGCTGTTCGATTTCGACAGGGCGCATCAGCACCCGCTCTGGTACAAGGAGCTGTACGGCTTCGCGGAGCATACGCCGGAGGATGTGGAATACGGCATCACGAGCTTCGTGTGGCGCGCGCGAAGGCCGCTCGACCCCGCCAAATTCCAGGAGTTCATCCAGACGCCGCTGCCGGGCGTCGTCCGCGCGAAGGGGCATTTCTGGCTCGCGACGCGCCCCGATTGGGTGGGTGAGTTCAGCCTCGCGGGTGCCATCGCCGCAACGGGTGGCATGGGCTATTGGTGGGCGGCCGTGCCGGAGGCGCATCTGGCGCAGGACGAGGAAACGCTTGCGAAGGTCAAGTCGCGCTGGGATCCGGTCTTCGGCGACCGGCGGCAGGAACTGGTCTTCATCGGCGCGCTCGGTGACATGAATCGCGGGCGCATCGAGGGGATGCTGGAACGCTGCCTTGTGGGCGATCCCGAAAAGCCCGTGTTCAGTCCCAAATCATGGGCGACACTGCGAGATCCGTTTCCGTCGTGGGGAAGCGGCCCGAATGGGTGACGCTTGCGCGAACCTTTCCGAAGCGCAACTTAAACTTGCCTGAAACAGTCTGTAGTATTGTTTGAATTTGTGCGTTCGCGCGGCGCAGCTACCATCGCGGGCGATCCACGTCGCGTGTCCTTCGGAAAGGCAAATCCATGTGCGGAATCATCGGTATTCTCGGAAAAGAACCGGCAGCGCCACGTCTTGTCGATGCGCTGCGCCGACTCGAATATCGCGGCTACGATTCCGCGGGCGTCGCCACTCTCGAAGGCGGCGTCCTCACCAGGCGGCGCGCCGAAGGCAAGCTCGCCGCGCTCGACCGGAAGCTCGGCGAGGAACCGCTCTATGGCACGGCCGGGATCGGCCATACGCGCTGGGCGACGCATGGCGCGCCGGTCGAAAGGAACGCGCATCCGCACATGGCGGGCGGTGTCGCCATCGTTCACAATGGCATCATCGAGAATTTCCGCGAGCTTCGCGAGGAGCTTGAGAGGGAAGGCGAGACCTTCGAAAGCCAGACCGACAGCGAAGTCGTAGCCCATCTCATCAATCGCGAGCTTCAGCGCGGGGCGGACCCGGTGGCGGCTGTTCGCGAATCGCTGGCCCGCCTGACCGGCGCGTTCGCGCTGGCGATCCTGTTTTCCGGCCGCGACGATCTCATGATCGGGGCACGGCGTGGCAGCCCGCTCGCCGTCGGCTATGGCAAGGGCGAAATGTTCCTCGGCTCCGACGCGATGGCGCTCGCGCCCTTCACCGACCGCGTGACGTTCCTCGACGAAGGCGACTGGGCCGTGCTCAGCCACGGCGGCGCGACGATCTATGACGAAGGCGGCGCGGAGGTGAAGCGTCCCATCGTGCGCACGGCGGTTTCGGCGCTGCTCATCGACAAGGGCAACCATCGCCATTTCATGGCAAAGGAGATCCACGAGCAACCGGAAGTGATCAGCCGCACGCTCGCGCATTATGTGCGCTTCGACCGCAATTCCATCGAACTCCCCGGCGGCGGCCTGCCTTTCGACAAGCTGTCGAAACTGACAATCACCGCATGCGGAACGGCCTTCTATGCCGCGCTCACAGCGAAATACTGGTTCGAGCGCTACGCCAAGCTGCCGGTGGATGTCGATATCGCGTCGGAGTTCCGTTACCGCGAGGCACCGTTGCCGAAGGACGGCCTTGCGGTGTTCGTCTCCCAGTCCGGCGAAACGGCGGACACGCTCGCAAGCCTTCGCTATTGCCGCGACAACGGCCAGCTCATCGCCTCGGTGGTGAACGTGCCGGAATCGTCCATCGCGCGCGAATCGGACGCCGTGCTGCAGACGCTTGCCGGCCCGGAAATCGGCGTCGCCTCGACGAAGGCGTTCACATGCCAGCTTTCGGTATTGGCCTGCATGGCAATCGCTGCCGGGCGCAAGCGCGGTGTGCTTTCCGCTGCGGACGAGGCGGAGCTTGTGACCGCGCTCGTGCAGGTGCCGCGCCTCATGGCGGATGTCCTGAAGCGCGAGGACGAATTCGACATGCTGGCCCAAACCCTCGCGAAGGCGCCGCTCGTGCTCTATCTCGGCCGTGGATCGAACTATCCGCTGGCTCTCGAAGGTGCGCTGAAGCTGAAGGAAATCTCCTACCTCCACGCTGAAGGCTTCGCGGCGGGCGAACTGAAGCACGGTCCCATCGCGCTAATCGACGAGACGGTTCCCGTGATCGCGATTGCGCCGAAGGATGCGCTGTTTGAAAAGACCGTGTCGAATCTTCAGGAGGTGGCGGCGCGGGGCGGCAAACTCGTCGTGTTTTCAGACGCGCCCGAGGCGCAAGCGGCGGTCAAGGCGCAGGCGAATTTCGTGCTTCCCGCGGCGCACAGCCTCGTCAACCCGATCCTCTACGCCGTGCCGATCCAGCTTCTCGCCTATCACACGGCGGTGGCGATGGGGACGGACGTCGACCAGCCGCGCAACCTCGCGAAGTCGGTCACGGTGGAATAGAGGACGCGCGCGCCGGGATATGTTTGTTCGGGTACAATAAAGTTTCATCCTCGACAAAAATGTTTCATCTCGGACAAAAAAATCATCCTAGATAAAAAATTTTCATCCTGACACGAAGGAGCGTTATAAGGCAGCGGCGGTGAAAAGCCGCCGCTCCGCTCTTGAGCCGCGATGTCAGCCTCTGCTTCCGGCGCTCACGGGCGACCAGATGGCGGAGCGACGGAGGCGTTGGGCTGCGCTTTCACAGTAACGGTCTCTTCAATGTCGAAGAAGATCAGGGCGGTGGCGGCAAAGCCTTCCGGCGTCTCGTACATGAGATGGTGCGTGGCACCTTTGAACTGCACCAGCCAGGCGCCGGGAATAGACGATGCCAGCGTCTTCGAACTCTCCGCGCCAACCACGTTGTCGGCGGTGCCGACTACCAGCATCACCTGGTTGGTGATCGCAGGTAACTGCTCCAGCGGTGTCCTCCAATGCGTCGTGGCTTCGACCTGCCGCGCCACGATCGGATCGCTTGGCACCCGGCCGTGCAGCGCCTTGGCAACGTTGCTACCGTCGGTCGAAGTGGCGTGGATCAGCGCTTTCTTGAAGCGCTCGGGATATTGCAGCAGCAATTGCTGGGTAATGGTGCTGCCCATGGAATAACCCAGCACGTGGGTTTGCTTGACGCCGAGTGCGTCGAGTAGGCCGATCACGTCGGCGGCGAACAGCGGATAGCTGAATGGGGTGTCGTTGGCGCTGCTGTGGCCCATGCCACGATTGTCCAGGACGATCAACTGGTAGGTCTTCGACAGTGCCTCGATCACCTGCGGTGGCCAGTTCTCGGCCGTGCCGCCGAGCCCCATGATCATCACGAGCGGCGCGCCGGCGCCGATCAGCTTGTAGCCGATCGAGATACCATTGGCGTCGACCTGATAGATCGCACGGCCCTGCGGATCCTGGCCGATCACTCTACCGGCGGGCGCGATCGGATCGGCGATGGCGCAGCCCGCGCCGATCAGCAGCGCAGCGGCACATGAAACCAGCAATGAAGCGAACCGTGCCATGCGAATCACCTTTCAACGCATTGAATCGTCCCCGAATAACAGTAAATGCTTCAGGCGTCATTGCGTCAGAAGGCGGCGGGCCGATCTGGAGCACGTTGAAAAGAGGGGCGATAGCGCCGTGCCTCGAGCCAACGGCACGGCGCGCCGATATCACGTCGATCATGTTTAGCAAGAAGAGAGCACCGCTATCAGTCAGCCCGAGAGCGGTGGGGATAATCTCGATCTCGGCCAGGTCGTCAGCCGCGGCGTCGGCCAGACCTTCCAGCAGCTGCACCGGCACCATGAACCGTGACGCCAGTTGAGGTTGACGACCAGACGGCCTTCACGGCGGTCATACTCTGCGGCGACAGCATAGCCGCCCTGACGAGCCTGTTCCCGACGCGCTAAGGCAGCGGTGAAGTCTCGTTCAGAAATCTCCATTATGGCAAGGTGGGAGTTGTCCGCCTGACCGGGATTTAAAGCAACGGGCTTGCGATTGGGGCCCGGATCGGATGGCCGAGTAAATGCGGCCACTCCCCGGAATTTCAAACAGTCAGCCTTGTCTTGATCCTGATTGCCGCGCTCGGATTTTTGCTTATCTTATGGGTGGTGAAATTTTCGGGAGCGTCCCCAGATCGAGACCGAACATAGAGATTTTTTCCCGTGCGATAACAGCTATGCGCGCCTGCCTCAGCGTTTCTACGCCAAGCTTCCGCCGGTGCGCGTGGCCGCCCCTCGTCTTGTTCGGCTGAACGAAGACCTTGCCCGGCAACTTAATCTCGATCCCGCCGCGCTTTCCACAATCGAAGGCGTGGCGGCCCTTTCCGGAAATCGCGTGCCACAACGGTGCGAACCGCTCGCCATGGCGTATGCCGGGCATCAGTTCGGCATGTTCGTTCCGCAACTCGGCGATGGCCGCGCCATCCTGCTTGGGGAGGTCATCGACCGTGACGGCGTTCGCCGCGATATCCAGCTGAAAGGCTCCGGCCGCACACCGTTTTCGCGAGGCGGAGACGGGCGCGCGGCGCTCGGGCCGGTTCTTCGCGAATACATCGTCAGCGAAGCGATGGCGGCGCTTGGCGTTCCCACGACACGTTCGCTTGCCGCCGTCACGACCGGCGAAACCGTGGCGCGGGTCAGGCCGTTACCTGGCGCTGTGCTGACCCGCGTCGCCTCAAGCCACGTCCGCGTCGGCACCTTCCAGTTTTTCGCCGCACGCGGCGACGTGGAGGCGACCCGCTGCCTTGCCGACTATGTGATCGCGCGGCACTACCCGGAAGCAGCGGGTGCCGAAAACCCCTATCTCGCGCTTCTCGGTCTCGTCTGCGGACGGCAGGCAGAACTCATCGCAAAGTGGATGCTGATCGGCTTCATACACGGCGTGATGAACACAGATAATGTGTCGATTGCGGGCGAGACCATCGACTACGGGCCGTGCGCCTTCATGGACGCTTATCACCCCGATACCGTCTTCAGCTCCATCGACCATGGCGGCCGCTACGCTTACGGGAACCAGCCGCGCGTCGCCCAATGGAACCTCGCGCGCCTCGCCGAGGCGCTGCTGCCCCTGATAGCGGAAGACAAGGCCACCGCTATCGAGGGCGCGCAAGAGGCGCTCACCATCTTCGCGGCCCGCTTCGATGCGGCCTATATCGACGGAATACGGCGCAAGCTCGGGCTTCTGCGCTCCGAACCCGAGGACATTTCCCTCGCGGACGATCTGCTGAAGCGCATGGCGGCGAACGGCGCGGATTTCACGCTCACCTTTCGCGGCCTGTGCGACACGGCGTCGGGCGTCCCGGCACACGAGACCGCGCGTCTTCAGTTTGCCGATCCGAGTGTTTTCGATGAATGGGCGGCGCGCTGGCGCGAACGGCTTGCGCGCGAAGCGACCGAACCGGCAGAACGCCGCGCCGTCATGCGTTCGGCGAACCCCGCGTTCATTCCGCGCAATCACCTGGTCGAGGAGGCCATCGACGCGGCGCAGGACAAGGGCAATTTTGCCCCGTTCGAAACCCTGCTTACGGTTCTTGCGAAGCCTTACGAGGATTTCCCCGAATTCGCCCGCTACGCGGCGGCGCCTCGCCCCGATCAGGTCGTTCATCAGACTTTCTGCGGAACCTGACGAGCCGAGCCTCGCCGGCACCACATCCTGACCCGCAATTGACCTCCTGCGCGTTCCGTAAGACGCCGACGGAAGCCGCTCGCATGGATCGATTGTTACCCGCTGGATGCGGGCGAGCGGCTGGCTGCCGCCGCTTCCGCAATGGGGGCGATTGCGTACTCGCTCACGGAACAGGCCCTGAATTGCGACGTTGCCGATGGCGATACGTTGTGCGTCAGCGGCCTTCTCCTCCCTAAAACAGCAGGCTCTCAAGGTCTGCTTCGGCTTCTTCCTGCACATCCGTGGAATCGGACGGCACACCGGCTTCACCACAAGCCTGATCGTGTATGATCCGCTCTTTCTGCATGGTGTACCGGGAGCGGATCTCGGCCAGCGACTCCCGATCCACGGTCAATGACGCGAAATCCCGATCTCCCGCTGCGGCATCGAGTGCCGAGATGACATCCGGCCAATCCTGCTGACCGTCAGCGCAATCCCGAACCCGGTCCGCCGCTTCGTCGAGAATACAAATGGTTTTCGGCCCCGCCTGCTTCAGGGTCGCCGCTTCCTGTTTGATGCGATCCATAACCGTCTCCAGCAGCCTCGCCGCGTTCATGGGATCGCCATTCACCTCACGAACCCCCGACCGCTGGGCTTCCCCTCGCGCGGCCTCGACGGCATCTTTCAGGTCGGTCAGGATCTGACGCATGCTGGCCGCGGCGCCTTTTGCGCTCCGCGCTACGGCTCCCAGTTCACCCGCTATCACGCGCATTCCACGCGCGCTTTCTCCAAGCCTCGTGCAGAGGATTGCCATGTTGAGACGCAGAAGCTGGACCACGTGATCGGTCGCTTCGATGGCGTCCATCTGTCCGAGAATCTCCCGCATCGCATCAGCCGTCTCCTCGCCAAGCTCGCGGACGGTGCGACGCATGTCCGCGTCCTTCTGAAGAAGGGGAACGATGGATTGGAGATTTTTCGCCAGAGCGGTCAGGGCATGGCCGCTGTCCGCGAGGATCTCGTCTGCCCGTTCGCTCCCTTCCTCAAGCACCGCCTGAGCGTCGCGGCGAGTACCGTCGAGCGCGGAGAGCAGGGCCACAACCTCGGTGGCAAAGTCCTCATGCGTCGAGGCAAGCTGCAACGCCGCAAGACGAAAAAGCATCGCCTCGGTATCGTCATCCCCAGGCCCGCCGCGGTCCAGGATCGCGCTCAGGATTTCTTCGACATGCTCAAGCCGCTGACGGGTGCTGTCACCGATCTGCATGGCGGCAATAGCATCGCCGATCCTCATGCTGATCGCCGATGTCAGTTCGCCGGATCGCTGAGCGTAGGACGCGGCGCGGCCTTGCTGAAGCTCGATGGTAGCGAGATTGGCTTTCAGCTGTTCCGAAATCGTCGCCATGATCTTCGCCTGTTCGCGATTGGAGGCGAGGTGGATCTGCGTCGCTCTGGCTACGGTTTCGCTGACGCGGGCGTGGATGCTCAGGATAGAACGGACCGTTTCGCGTGCCTTGCGTCCGATCTCCGTCATATCAGCCACGAAGGCAGCGAGATCTTCGTGGCCCGCTTCGACGCCTGCCGCCACCACCCGGGCATTGATCGCGATGAGATCCAGCATTCTGATGGCATTGGCGAGATCGTCGAGAGGATCCTTCAGCTTCCGGATCGTCTGGGCGATCTGTCCGATTTCGGTATCGTCGGCAGCCAGATCTGAGACGATTGCGCCGACTTCATCGCGAAGCGCATGCACGCACTCGGCAACAGTCAGGAAATCACGGCCCTGAAACTCCGCAACCATGGCCTGATGGGCAGCGGAAACGGTCCGCAGCAACTTCACGCCGCCTATCAGGCGTTCGCCCATTTCGAGGAACGTCCGCTCGATTGCCTTCCGAGGCTCGGCTATTTCCGCGATGATCTCCAAAGGATCGCAGCCTTCCCGCACGAAGGACATTCTCGGCTTCTCGATAGTCGTCACATCAGTCATCGCATCAAGAGCTGTCATGACGCCTTCACCGCATCGACTGTATGGTTGCGCGTTTGCATGATTACCTGCGCCATGCGCGACAGAGGCAGAACCTTTACGGCCGCTCCCCGCCGGATCGCTTCTCTTGGCATACCGAAAACGATGCTGCTCTCCTCGTCCTGGGCGATCGTGAAGGAACCCGCCTCGCGCATCTCAAGAAGACCTTGCGCTCCGTCGTCGCCCATCCCCGTCAACAACATGCCGAGAGCCTGCGGCCCGAGGTTTTGCGCAGCCGATCGGAAGAGTACGTCCACCGAAGGCCGATGCCGGCACACCGCAGGACCGTCCTTGATGGTCACGCTGACGCGGGAGCCCGCGCGCTGGAGGAGCATGTGGCGATTGCCCGGCGCGATCAGCACACGGCCGGGGATTGCCGCATCTCCGCTTTGGGCCTCCTTGACCGACACGGCGCAGATACCATCGAGGCGGCGCGCGAAGGCGGCGGTGAATTTTTCCGGCATATGCTGAACGATGACGATCGGAGGACATTCCGCAGGCAGCGCGCGAAGGATATCACGGAGAGCTTCCGTCCCACCGGTTGACGCGCCGATGCAGACAATCATATCGCTCGCATTGTAATGATTTGCGCGCGTTCTTGCCCAACCCTGGGGAATAATGGCGTCGGCCGTGAACTTGGCCTCCACGCGGAGCGGCTGAGTCGCCCGCGGCTTCAGCCTCGCATGCGCGGCTGCCTTGGCAGTGTCGCAGATCCGCATTCGCGAGTGCTGGAGAAACTCGACCGAACCGATCCGCGGCTTTGTAACGACGTCGACGGCCCCCGCCTCCATCGCTTCCATGAGCGTGCTCGACCCCTCCTCGGTCAGACTCGAACAGATCACCACCGGCAGCGGGCGCTGCGCCATGATCTTGCGCAGGAAGGTCAGGCCATCCATGCGCGGCATCTCGATGTCGAGGAAAATGACGTCAGGTATCTCCCGACGGATGCGCTCCGCGGCGACATAGGGATCCGACGCCGTGGCCATCACCTCGAGTTCGGGGTCGCTGGAAAGAATGTCCGACAGGGCCTGGCGGACAGACGCCGAGTCGTCCACGATGAGAACCCGGAATTTTTCGCCTGAACGTCTTGTTGAATTCTGCATCGGTCGCCTCACAAAACCTGAAAGATGGATGGTGCGACCTGCCGTGCGGTCAGACTGGCGCCGACCCACGTCTCGGAATGGCCGAGAAAAAGATAGCCGTTCGGTCTCAAATGGCTGATCAGTCTGCGGGTTACGGCGACCTGTGTGTCCTTCTCGAAATAGATCAGCACATTACGAAGGAAGATGGCGTCGAAATCGCGCTCGTATCGATAGGTTTCGTCCATCAGGTTGATGGCTGAGAACTGCACATGGTTCCTCAGTTCCGGGATCACGCGCACCTCATTGGCTTCGGGATCGCGCGAACGCATGAAATAGCGTCGCTGCATCGCCTCCGGGACAGGAGACACGAAACCAGCCGGATAAACCGCGCGCCTCGCGGCAGCCAGCATCCGCGTCGAGACGTCGGTGCCGAGTATCGAGAACTGGAAGCGGAGATTGGCGCCCGCCATATCGGCGAGGATCATGGCCATGGTGTAGGCCTCGGCGCCGTTTGAACTTGCCGCGCTCCAGAGTTTCAGATGCGGCGTCCTCTCGCCAGCCCGGCGGGCAACCAGATCCGGTATGGCTCGATCGGCAAGAAAGCTGAAATGATCGGGCTCGCGGAAAAAGTCCGTCTTGTTTGTCGTCACGACATCGATCAGATGCGTTAACTCGGTCCCCTCGACGCCTTTGTCGAACAAGTAGGCACAATAGGCATCGAAGGTCGGCTTGGCGCAGGCGCGCATGCGCTTGCGCAGTCGCGTTTCGATCATCGTTCTTTTCGAGGGCGGCAATCGAATTCCGGTCTGCCGGCTGACCAGTGTCGCTATGCGCGCAAAGTCACGGTCTCCAAGCTGATCGAAATCGGGCATCCTCTCGCGCCGGGCTTCGGCAAGCTGGGCAACGGTCATGCTAAAACTCCACAAATACGGGTCGGGTCAATCAAGGCGAGTTGCACCTGGTGCGCGCGCCTCAGGCCAACGCGTCCGACGCGAGGACGTCGGCCAGAAACAGCCGGTCGAGATCGAGGACGGTGACGAACGCTCCGGCGCGTCGTCCCACACCCGCGACGCAGTCAGCGCGCCATCTCGCTCCAAGATCCGGCGGAGGTTCGAGCGCGCCTTGATCGAGGCCGGTCACCTCGAAGACGCGGTCTGTTTTCAGACCGAACCGGCGCGTGGCTCCCTCGACCGAGACGTCGAGAACGACGATCCGGGTGTTTTGCGTGTCTGCCGAAGCTGGCAGCGCCAGTTTGGTTCGCAGATCGATCACCGGCACATTCTGGCCGCGAACATCGATCAGGCCGATAAAATCGGCCGGCGCGTTCGGCATCGCCGCGACAGGCTGGATTTCAAGAATTTGCTGAACGCTCTCGACGGGCACGGCGAAAAGACCGTCGGCGACGCCAAGCGTCACATATTGTGTTTGGTCGGTCATCCTGTCCTCGCAGTTTTTCGATAAGGGGCCCCCGGCCGCCGGAACGGCCGGGGTGATGTGAGTGGAAAAGGCTCATGCCGCTCCGTTGCGTACGAACTGCTTGTCGAGATCGTCGCCAAGCTGCTCGTTCATGTTGAGAGCGAAGCCAGTCTGGGCCGAAGGCTTCGGGCTTCTGGACGCAATCGAGGGGCTGGCGTGGCGCAGCGCGTCCTGCATTTGCGCGACACTGAGGCGTCCTGTCGCCTTCGCGGGCTGCCGGTTGCGCTCGACGCTCGCCGAGCCTGCCTCATCGATCCGGAAGTAGCTGACGGCCCGCTGAAGCTGCTCGGCCTGGCCTGCCAGTTCCTCCGAAGTCGACGCCATTTCCTCGGCCGCGGCGGTGTTCTGCTGGGTCACCTTGTCGAGCTGCTGGA